>JBEPYC010000288.1:0-5763 GCA_041641555.1 Chitinivibrionales bacterium
GGTCACTCATACCCTACTCCATTGAAATTCACATCATTCTACTATTTCTGTTCTGTTGCTTTCTCCGCATTGGGGACCGTGTCTTCGGGAGACACCTTGTACCATACATCGGCAATTACCCCGTTTTCATTTATCAGAAAGCTCGAGCGAATTATCCCCATCGATTTCTTGCCGAATTTCGACTTTTCACCCCATGCTCCGTAGGCCTCGGCAACACGGTGATCGGTATCGGCCAGGAGTGGAAAACCCAGACTGTATTTCGTATCGAACTTTGCCTGGTCAGCCGGGTCATCGGGGCTGATTCCCAGAGCCGCGACCCCGCGCTCCGACAGCCCCTCCTTTGCATCGCGCACCGAACACGACTGCCGGGTACATCCCGGTGTATCTGCCTTTGGATAGAAATAAACAAGCACCTTTTTACCCCGAAAGTCCTCTAACGCAACGTCATTTCCGTTTTGATCCTTCAAGGTGAACTTCGGAGCAGTATCGCCCGATGAAAGCTTACCCATGATAATTCCTTTCTGGAGTCTCCTTCAGACACGCTCATACCCTGCATAACCGGTAATATGAGCGCCTGCAACTCCCATGCCGCCGAAAAACCCACTGCATGCCTATCCCGGGTGCTGCATTCTGTCTTTGAACCTGCCGAATCGATGCATTTGTGTCTTCAAACCCGTGAGATCCCGGCCGGCGTCGAAGATTACCTCCCATATCGCCCCGATGGCATGCTTTATTGAAGACATACCAGAAGGTGCGCGGGCTTTTTTCCCTCGCATCACCAAATGAGGGTATGGTGCTTTTGGCTCGATCCAGGATCACGCAGGCAGTTACTGTTACCGGTCTCGCCATTAGAGGCAGCGTTTGTACTGCCACTCACCCCCAAGCGGATGGACCTATGGGCACCAGCGCAATCAGTCGCTCATTGTTCTTGTGGACAAAGAAACCGAGACACTCTGGTTTCCGATGGAGCGCGAGGAACGATCTGGACTGGTGGGTATCGCCGGGTCCCTGAAGGACCATTTTCCAAAGAAGCAGGATGACCTCGAACGAACCACCTGGCGATGCTGGATCGAGCGATTTCCCAATACGACCTTCGTGAGGGACCGGTAACGGCGGCTGACTTAATTCCGGTTTGCCGATTCTACCAGCCCGTGCATCCGGGATTGCCCTTCGGGTTTATCGGGCCGTACCCGTCGGGGTCGTTCCCGTGAGCGCCCCGTCCGGCAGACCATCGCCCGAAGGTTCTGCATTCTCATCAGTTCTTCGGAAAGCTCGCTGTAAATCGTCGCCACCTGATCTGAAACGATTATCGCCCGCTCGAGACTCCTGGAAAGTCTGTTTTCGTCCCAGGGCTCCCGTTTGAATTCCTTTGAATTCGAAAGAAAATCCCGTTCGTGCTTGATAACACTCAGTTTGTCGATCAGTTGATAGTTGCTGCAATACTTTTTGAACAGCGGAAGGAGCGCGGCAAGCGGCGATTCTTTTACATCCTCGTAGGCATACGAGAAGGAGACCATTCCACGCGTTCGCTGACGAATAATGGCGAAACAGTGATCGAAATACGCCTTGATTCCCTCTTCGATAAATTCGAAACCGGTGAGCGCCTGGCTGACATAGGAATCCAGCTTGATCCGCTTGGTTTCGGAGGAAAGCGCGCCGAATTCAGCGCCGACATAATCGATGGTACTTCGCTTAACTCCCCAGACAGTGTCGTTCATTGGAAAATATTTCCGATCATGGTGCGGTGTTGGTGAACTGCAATGATCGAGTGTTCCTTGCCGGCAAGCACAGAAGGTGGAGGTGCCGGAGAATGCAATGAGGCAGAAGATGCGTATCCGCAAAGGACCCGAGTGTCAAAATATACAACGGGAGACACCCGTGACGAAAGCGTTTTGCACATTATTCTGTGCCAAAGCGACCTTCTCGTTGCAGAATCTTGTGGAGTATAGAGTTAGAAGGTCCCCGGGGGCTTTGAGGACCCTGGAACGCCTTCCCGCGTGACACCTCAGGAGTCGGCAAATCGGGTCGGCCAAACGCCCCCTGGCCATGCCACCGAACCGACGGCACGGCCGGGTCAGACTGGTTTATCTTAGGCAGCCTTGCGCACAGAGGGAACATCGAGGATTTTCTTGGGGCATACTTCGGTACAGGCCCTGCACTTCAGACAGTCACGCTCCTGGGACTCGCCAACATCTTTGTACTTCACAATAGGAAGGTCCAGCGGGCAGACCCGTTCGCATTTTTTGCACTGGGCGCAGGAAGACCCTATCTGAAGGCGATTCCGATGCCCGCCTGCTGCGTTCTGAAGTAACCCGACGGGACAGAACGAGCACCAGGTCCGCGGCTTGTAGATAATCCCGAGTATAACTCCCACAGCCGTGGTCACGGCACACATGCTCCAGAACGTGATGCCCAGGTGGCCCACCGATGTCGGGTTTTGCAGCACACGCACGGCCATAAAGGTCATCATCACACCGAGAACCGACCAGCGGAATCGAGCATCTTTGAGCAATGGAGGAATAGCCGTATTTCGGGAAATCTTTCTCAGAAAAACCGTATAGAACGCCCCCCGGGGACACAGATTTCCGCAGGTGTAGCGACCGCGAAACACCCCGACAATAAAACCGGTCATCATCACCACCGGCACGACAAAACCTATGAGCGGGTATTTCCACGCCAACCCGATAGTTCCCACTACAATCAGGGACAGAATAATCGACTTTGCACCAATCCTTTGCTGAATCACTCGACCCATACACCTTCCTTTCTGGTTGTTGAAAGTTACCGTGTATGTGCAACAGCAGTGCCAATGGCAAAACCGGGCAAAGAAGCGCTGATTCACCATCGAGCACCGTTGCAAGTTGTGATTTTGCAACAGTTTATTGTTGTGACATGCAACGCCGACTGTTGCAGCGCGAACTCCCGGCGGGATGGTATTCCGTTCGCCGAATGATGGGTGTTACGACTCCCGGGAGATCATCTCCGAGGAGATTCGGGCAGATTCATAAATGGTTGGCAACCCCGATCCCGGGTGCGTCCCCCCACCAACAAGGTAGACATTTTCGACCTCTTCGAACCGGTTATGCGGCCTGAAATACAGCATCTGCCGGATTGTGTGACTGAGATTGAACGTCGCCCCCAGGAAGATATCATGTTCATCGCGCCACCCTTCCGGTGTCAGGATGACTTTCTCGGTAATGTGCGCGGTCAAATCATTCATCGATGTACGTTGCCGAACCCCGGTAAGCACCTTCTCCGCAAACGCTTCTGTTGTTTCCTGGTCCCATGATATGGGGGCCTGGGTATTGGGAACAGGCACCAGTACGTAGAGTGCCGAATGTCCAGGCGGGGCAAGCGATGGATCGAGAACGGTTGCATTCTGAACGTAAAACGAAATGTCCTCTGACAACCGTGCTCCCAGTGTGGTTTCCTCGATATTCTTTTTATAGTCGCGGGCGAAGAGAACATTATGATGCGGCTCATCGTAGATGGTATCGAGCCCGAGGTAGATCATGAACGTAGAGCAGGAGAACTTCTTCTTGAGAAGTCGGGATGGCGCGTACTTTCTGATAATACCGGGATCGAAGAGCGAATCCATGGCATGCCCGAAATCAGCGTTTATGACGACGAAATCCGCCTCTTCCCGGTGCCCATCGCGTAATTGAACCCCTGTGGCTTTGCCATTGTTGACCAGCACCTTCTCTACCGGACAATCAGTATGAATTTCCGCACCATTGTGTGCAGCAACTCCCGCCATGGCCTGTGAAATCGCGTTGAGTCCACCGGCAATATGATAGACTCCTTGTGCATGTTCCGACCACGGAATGATCGTGAACGCCGCCGGGCAATCCCACGGTGACATTCCAAGATACTTGGCCTGGAATGTGAACGCCAACCGGAGCTGCTCATGGGAGAAATACTCCCCTAACTGATCGTAGAGACTCTTGCCTATCGACATGTAGGGCATCGTCGTCAGCAAGGAAGGCGAAATCATCGATGCCAGATCGGAGTACGGCCTTTGCATACCAGGGAGCATCTTTTCGAATCGCCGTTTTTCTTTTCGGTAGAACCGGCGAAGGCCCTCTACTTCTCCCGGGAAATGGCGTTGCAGCTCGGCTTCCATTTTCTGAGGATCGGAGAAGGAGATAAACTCCCGATCAGGAAAGCTCAGCTTGTACATCGGATCCAGCCGCATGATCTTCAGCTGCTCATCGATTGAAGCGCCGGCAAGTCGGAAAACATTCTCGAGAAAAAATTTCATCATGAGGAACGTTGGGCCACGATCCCAGGTAAACCCATTCTTTTTCAGTGCAGCATTGCGCCCACCGAGCTCGGGCTGTTTTTCGTACACCGTGACCCGGTACCCTCGACGTGCGAGAATCATGGCGGAAGTAAGCCCACCCGGTCCGGCACCAACGACAATTATTCTTTTATCAGGCATGCCCCATTCGCCTTCCTCCCTGTTATTTCTACATTTCAGAAAGATAATACCGCGCAAGACGGTGAGCGGGGTTCTCCTCGAGGATCCTCTGGAGTACCACTTTGGCAGAGTCTTTTTTTCCTGTCTTGTTGAGTGCGAGTCCGTACTGAACCCGAAGTTCCAGAGAGTCGGGGTACTCAGAGATCATGTTTTTCAGCGTTTCTCGAGCCTGTTTGGGATCGCCTCCCACAAAGGAGGGCATCGCCAGAAGGTTTGTGCTTTCCAAGAGCCGGGCAAAATAGCTGTCCGGATCAGTTTCCTTCAGGGACTCGATTACATTCTGTGTTTTCGGGCCATACATCGCCCCATTCTGCCACCCCGTACTCGCCATCATCTGATACACTCGTGCCTGCGTTACCGCTCCCAGACGTGGATTTCCTGAAAGTTTCCGGGCCTTCTGCAGTGCAGTGAGGGCCTTATCTCCGTAGGTAAGTCGTTTTTTGGGATCTTCCTCAACAAACGTGAAAAGCTGCAGGCGCCAATAAACACGGGCTTTCAGATGCAACAATTCATGTGGAGTTTCCGTTTTACGAGTCAATACAGAATCGGCACGCTCGAGTACTGCAAAGAATTCTGTACGATCCCATGTTTCGACTGCATCCTGATACTGCTGCCACAGAGAATCTACGATAGCAGCTGTCCCTGCCCCCACGATGAGAAAAATCCCGATCAATTTTGCATGAAGACTCATTTTACCTCCCTGCTTCAGATCACGCAAATGTGATTCCTGAAAAATAGTTACAGAAATCCGGGTCAACCGATGCAGGGTGTGAGAATCGAAGGTGCTTCTTCGGAAATAGCTGCCACCCGGGCACCTCGGGTATCCGGCCGGGAACGTTTTGCAGGTACCGTATCGGATCGGAACACCGCGCCTGGTGTCTTACCGCCGTGGTGGTTTCCGAGAAATCCACCAGGCTCGCGTCCTCGCTCGGCATGAACGATTTTTCTCGATCAGACACAACGTGCATCACTCTAAAGAAGGGACGAAACAATGCTGAAACCATCGGAATGCACCCTCTACAGCGGCGGTCATGTCGGAGCAGAGTCGTTTTTCGGAGAATGTGCCGAAGAATTCGGTGTGAAGGAAGTAACGTTCTCCTTTGAAGGGCACTTTATCAAGCGCGAGAAGGGCGTCCGGATGCTCAGCGAAGAGGAGCTTCGGCACGGCGACATCAGCATGGACATCGTTGCCGGGCATATGCATCGCCGGTACTCCAATTCCACCGGAATCAGACGAGTGTTCCAGTCTATCTTTCACATGGTCAATAATGGGCAGCAGATAT
>JBEPYC010000289.1:0-5763 GCA_041641555.1 Chitinivibrionales bacterium
CCTCTCATCGGTGGATTACCGAAACCTGCAGGTAAGTACATCCAATAGAGTTTGGTTTGATTCGCCACGAACCAAAATTGACCTGGGAGGAGTCGCGAAGGGATTTGCGTTCCTGGAAATCGAACGTATCCTCAAGGAATCCGGATACGAGAATTTTCTTATCGCAGCCGGTGATGTGCTCGTGTCCGGAAAGCGTGCCGATGGAACCCCCTGGAGGGTAGGCGTGCAGCACCCTCGAAAGCGCGGGGAACTCCTGGCGGGTATCCCGGTCGATACCGGCAGTGTGTTTACCAGTGGTGACTACGAGCGTTTCTGGATCGATAGTACCGGTACCAGACATCATCACATTTTTGATCCGCAAACCGGGCGAAGCTGCTCAGAGAATCGAAGCCTGACCATCTGGAGCCCTTCACCCCTCAGGGGAAAGGCTCTCAGTACCGGTTTGTTCTGTCTACCGGCAGATTCGATTATGATGTTTATCGAGAACCGCAAAGAACTGGAATGCCTCGTTGTGGATAATCGAGGCAAAACCTTCATAAGCAGCGGCTGGGAAGGTAAGGTGCGCTGGTTTTAGTGACTGCTTACCCGACCCCGGCAAGGCGCTCCTGTTTTATTGACATGTACCCCCCCGTTTTACCGACCAGCCAGATGAAGCCTGATGATTTCAGAATTCATCGCGTATCGAAAATGTTTCGCTCCAGCCGTATCTGCCATGTTCATCGATCACTTTCACCCGGAAATCCTCTCCAGAGCCCCAATAGGTCGGGACGGGCGCATCTTTCGTACACAAAGCGGCGGAATCGATTGCACATTCCGACACGACATCGAGGTAGCTGCTACCGCGGTAGAGTTCAATCCTGACCGAATCAGCCTCAACGCCGGACCAGCTCACCGATATACCCTCCGCCCCGACCAACCATGTCGTGTTCCGGTCAGGTTTTCTGACCTGAATGCGCTGAAGAGAGTCTTGCCACATGGTAAACGAGTCGGTTATCCCGAAACTACCAGCGTTGTCTATGGTCTTTAATCGGAACCCGGCCCCGAATCCCCACGAGACCGGTATCGGATTCACTCTCACCGCCGAGCCAGTGTCGGGCATCCAGGTGATAAACGTATCGACGAGTGATCCCCTCCTGAGCAGAAGAACCGCCACACTATCTCCCTGAGAACCGTCCCAGGAAACCGGAATATTTCCGCGCCCGACATGGAAGAAATCCGTTGTATCCGGCTCCGTTATGGTCATTCGGTGTGTGGTATCGGCGCGGATTTCGAATTGCCCGCTCCATCCAAAATTAAACCTGGTATCGACCACTTTTACCCGGTAGTTGGCGCCCTCATTGTACCACGAAGGAAGTTCCTGTTCTCGAATAAGGACCGTGTCGAAGGGCACGGGCTCTACGAGTGTCGTTACGTACATGGAATCACGATACAAGTCGACCCGTAGGGTATCACCAAGCAGGGAATCGGGCACAGCCGTGCGAATTTTCACAGAAAGGCTATCCTGCTCAAGAAACCAGAGCGCACCTGAATCAGGGTGGAGCACACTCAGTTTTGCCGTGGTGTCCGCGAATATACTGAAAGGGTCGCTCCATCCATAGTTACCGTCGTCGCCCTGTACACGAATCCGATAGTCTTCGCCCTGTCCCCAGCGCGCCGGAACAGTTGAGTCCCGGTGAAAAACCCTGGATGATGACTGCCAGTCCAGGAGGGTGTCGATGAGGCTGTCGGCCTTGTACAGTTCGGCCATGATGCTGTCGGCGGTCCCGTCCCATTCCACTGCCACCGACGTATCGCCATGCAGCCAAATCGTCGATTCATTCGGATCATCAACGGAGAATGCCGGCCAGGAATCTATCGTAAACTCATCACTCCAGCCGTAATATCCCTTATTGTCGACGACCTTCACACGGTAGTCGTTCGCGCTGGCCCAGCTCGAAGGAATCGAATCGGTGAGCCGCAAGACGGAGTCTGCAGGGCTCATTCCCTGCACGATCTCCTGATACAGGTCATCCTTGTAAAGCAGCACTTTCACGCTGTCTCCCACACTTCCCGACCAGCGGACGGTCGCCCAGCGCTGCCCCCATCGCCATGTGCTGGCAACATCGGGCAATTCCACCTCTATTGTCTGCATTGTATCCGAAACGATCTCGAAGCGATAGCTGTAACCCACGTTATCACACCTGTCACGCACCCGGACCTGATATCCATCACCTTCCTGCCATGAGCTCGGAATCGGGCGCTCGCGGGTATAGGAGTTTTTCCCTCTGACCCAGCCTGATATAGAATCGACAAACTCCCCCATGCGATACAAATCCGCTTTTACTTCATCTCCGCAAAATTCTCCCCACGAAACCTGGATATTTTCCTGCCCATGCTTCCAGACACTGGTACTTCCCGGAGTGGTTACCAGTAGCTCTCCGCAGTCGTTTTCCAGGATGACAAAAGGGTCACTCCAACCATATCGGCCATAAGTATCGATGATACGAATCTGATACCCGGAACCCGCACCCCAGGTGAAATCTATTTCCGGTCTCTCCAGGTATTTTCCATCATTGGGCGTGGACTCTTCGACCGTTGTCACGAACGTTCCGTTTTGGTACAGATCGATCCTGACGCTATCCGCACCGAGGCCATCGATTGCCCAGAAAACTGAATCGAGTACGCCACCAGATGTCATTACCGTTTGATCGGTGGGAGCAGTAACAACCACAACAGCATTGGTGTCGGCTCGAACCGTAAACGGCGAACTCCACCCGACATTTCCTTTCCAATCCAGGACCTGCACCTGATAGGTCGAGTCGGTATTCCAGGCGGTAGGCACCGGACCCGAGGTGACATACGTGCTGTCGTTCACAGTAAATGCATCGAGGTAATTGGGAAGTAGAACACTGTCGCGATAAATACGAATGTATACGCTGTCACCCCGAGCTCCGCTCCATCTGATAGTATCACAGCACTGACTTCCGCGCCAGACCGTATTCTCGCTGGGAGCACGTACCTCGACTCTCAATTCTTCGGGACCGCTTGGTACTGGCTGCTGAACGGGGCCGTTTTCATCGGAACACCGGGTAAGAAACAACCCGGAGATCATCATCAGAAATACTGCTGACAGGTAAATACTATGAAGAAAGCGCACGTAATTTCCTTTCGGCTTCGGACTCGTGGCGACACATACAATCTGAATTCGGGCTTACCACAAAATATGTTATTTTAGCACGTGTTTACCGCATGGGGAGCGATATCGCAAAGATTGCTCCGGATCGGCATCCGTATCTATTCGAGAGGTCTGGGGAGTAACACAGGGTGAAGAAGTACCTCAAAAAAGCTGCAAGAATTGCCGTTATCGTTCTGACTTCGTACGCGATACTTTTCTCTATCACTGCAACGGTCCTGCTTACCATCGCCGCCTGGCAGATTCTGCAGCCGGTTTTACAGGTCCGGCAGCTCCGAACCAACAATCCTCAGGAATCCGCATACATGGAATCGATCCGGGGAGAACCGGGTCCGGAACAACCATCCGATTCGCTCATACATACATTCGTGCCTCTGGACTCGATATCGAAGCATCTCATCAACTGCGTGGTTGCCTCGGAAGACGACGGGTTCCATACGCATCCGGGTTTTGACCTTGCCGCTATTGCACGAGCTTTTGAAAAAAACCGTACGCGGGGCGAAATCAAATACGGAGGAAGTACCATAACACAGCAGTTGGCAAAAAACCTCTTCCTTTACAAAAGACGCACTTTCAGCCGAAAAGCAAAGGAGCTGGCCTACACCGTTTTGATGGAGCACTTCCTGGGGAAAGATCGGATTCTGGAACTCTATCTCAATTACGCCCAATGGGGTGACCGAATATTTGGGTGTGAAGCCGCGTCACACCACTATTTCAACAAGCCGAGTGCGAAGCTCACTCTGGGAGAGGCTGCCCGCCTGGCCGCCATACTCGCAAAACCAACCAGCATAAACCCCCATTCTGCTTCTTCGATTTTTCTCGGAAAACGTCTCCAGGTCATTGCCGATAACCTCTACATGAAACGTCTGATCGGTGAGTCCGCTTACAAGCATCTCAGCGGTCATCCTCCTCCCGGTAATGATACCACCGAGGTAAGCGAACAGGATTCACTCGAGGCGCGTTTGTCTTTCTGACCCGACACCAGTCGACCTGGTTTCAAAAGGGTACGCCGATTCCCAGATGAGCCCGGCCACCAAAGCCCGGATCCTCATTGATCTCCATTCCGTAGTCCAGCCGAAGAGTTCCCATAGGGAGATGCAGACGAATACCCGATCCCAGTGCCCATTTCAGATCGGATATATCTGCCTGATTTCCTTCGCTCCATACGAGCCCGCCATCGACAAAAAGTGCTCCGCTGAACCACCAGAAAAGCGGGAATCGGAACTCCACCGGATTGAAAATCAGCGCAAACTTTCCCCCCTCCACCAGTCCCTCATCGCTGACCGGGGAAACATCGGAAGGATCGAATCCTCGAATCGAGCGAATTGCCCCGAACCCGATCCACAGCAGTTCGTGGGGTGGTACAATTGCATTTCTTTCTCCGTAGCTGTCGACATAGGCGACCAGTGCCGCCGAGGAGAGACTCATGTGTCTGCGCTGGAATCCATAATAGCCCCGCAGTTCCGCCAGAAGCCGGTAAAAATGATAGCTCCAGGAAACTCCCGGGCCCGCTATCTCTGCCTGCCCTTGCGCAAAAAGACCTCCCCCCGCTTCTTCCGGTCGTGTATCTCGTGAGATCCGGGCACCCCAAAGCACCAGTGCTGCCTCCCGGGCCACCGGATCGACCCGGTCATCGAGACGGGTCGCCTGCTCGAGATTACCCCATACCCGAAAGCCATTATTCGCACCGATCTGACCGCTCACCCCTACTTCACCTCCCAGGAATGTCCCGGTAAATGCTTGCTGGTCCCGTCGGTTTACGTATAACGAAACATCCGCCTCCAGGGGAGCCAGGAAAAACCCCGGATAAACGTAGCCCACTTCACCTCGCTGGTGAGCCGATGAAGCCCGCACGGTGAAATTCAGTCGATGTCCCCGGTCGAAAAGGTTTCTGAACGCTACACGAACCCGGCCGAAAAACTCTTCGAACGCATCGTAGCCCGCGAGCACCTGAAGGCCAATCATGTCGGCTTGCTGAAGCTGCAGCTCGACAGGCGCGACCAGAATGTCGGGGTCACCCGCGGTGGTATCGACCGGGTTGAGCGCTGCAAAACTGAAAAGCTCGGTGGCATACAGTGCAGCCACCGAATTCCGGAGCACACCAGTGGTGAGAGTGTCTCCTGACTGGAAACGAAGCGCTCGGCGGATAACGCGTCCGGATACCGTGATATCATCGGGCACAATCAGCTCGCCCGCAACGACTCTGGGTCCCCGGTCGACAAAGAAAACCACCGCATTGGACTCGATCACAATCCGCTCGGAAACGTTGGCAAACAAATAACCCTGTCGCGCGATTTTCTGCTCCAGCTTTTCCGCAGCCTGAGCGATTTTTGATGAGTCAAGCGGTGCACCATTGTTCAATGGAATCATTTCCTGAAGATCACCCCCGTCCGGGTCCCTCTCCCCTATTACCTGAATGGTATCGATCCTCGCACGGGGTCCTTCTCGCACCGAAAGCACCAGATTCACTAACATCTCGGAGGTGTCCCGTATGATCTCCTCTATGCCGACAACCGCCTGAAAATACCCTCGCTGATGGTAAAAGGCCTCTAATGTCGCAACGTCTTCCCCCAGCTCTTCGAGTGAAAATT
>JBEPYC010000290.1:0-5744 GCA_041641555.1 Chitinivibrionales bacterium
AGGTTGCTGACAGTCTGTCCGGTGGGAGACGAAAGCCCGGAGTTGTCGTCAGCAAGGGTCATTTCCACTTCGCCACCGTCTTCACCCAGCCAAGTGAATCCAAACGATTGATACAGGCCGATCGGGACAACAGCACCGATTTCCCAGAGTTTGAACGCACCAAGCATGGTAGGTGAGAACGTCCCCCGAACCGAAAGGTAGTTCTCTTCACTCATAAAAGCAGGATTGGTCATCGGTGAAAATGGCGCATGGAGTTCCCGCCACCGCTGGGTGAGGAGGTATTCCCCCGGAAGACCATCGGCATGAAGGAATGCAGGGCCAAGAAGCAACACGGCAGCGACCGCGGCGGTACGGATACATGCTGGGCAATGGTTAATATTGATCATACGTCGTAACGTCCCCTTATAGTCAAGTCGTAAACACTGCAGAGCTTTTTCTGTTCGGCATACAGTCCACTTTGCCCGAAAGCAGTTTCTCCTGTGAAATGCAAACAGTAAACTCGTTATCAGTGCCGTACTCCAATTTTCTTACGCAATACAGTTGGTTTATCGTTTCCTTCTTCGGTAACCGAAATTATGGCCAGGTACGTACCGGGACCGACATAGCGCTCATTGCTGTTTCTGCCGTCCCAGTAGATCCCGTACACTCCATATGCTCCGGTCTCATGGATGGCAAGGTCGGTTTTGACAGGGTTTCCAATTACATCGTATACAGCGGCTCTCCCATAGGAGCCATCACCCCTCACGCTGAGTTTCACGGCCGAGCGAATAGAGATGACCGTTCCTTGCGTGCGGTTCTTTATGACATTGGCGTAAAACCGTTGCACGTGTGAGGGAATACGTGAATCCCAGGGCGTGAAAGGGTTCGGAAAGATCGTTGCACTGACCTTTTCGGTAATCGCCCACTCGATAGGTGATTTTCTACCCGAAGCGGTGTTGCCTTGTTGGTCAACTGCGAATTCCGAGCCGGTGGCAAATCCCAGACTGTCTTTGTAGACTTCGGTCTGAATGCTGTTATTGTCCAGAATAATCGTTATCTCATCGATTGTTTCCTGGGAACATGATCCAAGAAACCGTGCCCCATCCAGTGCTCCTTCCATGGCAGTACCGTCATCGGAGTAATCGAAAACATCCGAGGGGGGAGTTGCGGTCAGCTCGGCGCATACGACCGGTTCGCTGAACCGCACGCGAAGCGTGTCGTGAGCGTTAGTCGTACTGTCGGGATGGTAGGTGACAAGCGATACCATCGGTCCTGCGCCATCGACCACGCGTACGACCTCGAAATATGTTCCGCTTTCGGTCATCGGCGTTTCGCTCAGTACGACCCCTGCAGTATCCCAGCCCGTTTCGAGCATGCCGGAGTTCTCAGAGACCTCAATAGCGACCGTGGAATCATCCAGTACTCGCAGCTGTGCGGGTGTGAGAGGAATAGTTTGTGTTCCGATTTCGATCCATAAGGTATCCAAGAGGGCTTGTGCTGAGGGCAGTGAAGAACGAAGGCTGATAGTGGCTGGATACCGGAGGTCAATCTGGTCTATGTATCCGTTGCCGTCGGTGTCCCGAAGAATGGCGGTGACAGGAACGCCGCCCAGAGGGAGACCCGCAGGGGTAACCGGGATTCCTTCATGGTTTACGAGTATGCCATCGGGCGAAACAACCAGTCCCTGCTCATAATAGAGAAGGCGATCGCTGTTTTTCGACCACATAAGTTCCGAGGGACTATGATGGAAAAAATTAATGATCACATATCGTGGAGCACTGCTGGTCACCGTGAAATCGACTCTGCCCCGGGGCGACTGCTGCCAGAGCCCAAAAGGAAGTGTGGGTTGAGAGGTTGTCAGATGGTTGCCGTCGATTTCCCATTGCATGTTGTCGGCAGAAGGTATCTGTAGAAGGGTTATTCCCTGTACTGATTCGGTTCGGCTCGTCCCGGAAATCCTCAGCTCATCAAGGCGTCCCGAACCGACCGGTCCGACCTGATAGGAACCTGCAGTAATGGAGCCCGAAGACGCGGACGGCGAAGAAACCGGGAGTCCATTGACATATAACGTCAGCGTGCCGGCCTTACGGGAAACCGCCACGTGCGACCAGGCCGCGGTATCCAGTGCCACATCGGAAATGGCACTGCCAGTGTGAGACTGAAAGGAGAGCTTTTGTCCGGAAGTGACCTTGAACGTCGTGCCTATGCCGGAAAGAAGCGTATAGCCTTCGGCATTGAATCCCGGGCGAACCCAGAGTTCGATAGTGAAATCCTTGTCGAGAGTGGGCACCGGGAGTGTCAGTGAGCCGCTGGTTACACTATACCCGAAAGCAGCCCCTTTGGTCGATAGAACGGGGGAACCGGATCCGTGGCGTGTAGCTTTACTGTCCTTGAGGTTTCGGTCGAAATGGTACAGCGAAAGTGTGCCCGGGTCATCGTCGGGGAATGGAGTGAACCCTCGAAGGCGAATGTCGTGGGGGGCAAAACGGGTTGCATCTTCGGGAGGAACCGATGCCGTGACGGTGATGTAAGAATCGACAACAGTGTCCCGGGGGGAGCGCTCAATACTGAGAGCGGCGGAATCGGTTTCGCAATTGGTGCTGAAATCGGAGTAGGAAGGAGTTGTCGCGCCATTTCTGTTTCTCACGATCAGAATGGTATCGATATCGATTACGGGTGCACTGCTGTCGGGATCGTCAATCGTTTTTCGAATGGTAACGAGATTGGTGTCATATACAAGCTCGAGCCTGGGTATCGTGACAAGGTACTGGTTTTGAAGGTTCGATAAGAGTCTGGTGATCGTTCCGGTGGCCTGGTCGCCAGTGGCCGAATTCGTAAAGACAGCCGATGTAAGCGTTTGTCGTTTCGTTTTTATTATGTAAGCAAGAAGATCCGCGAGTTCTTCGATAATTGTCTGAGGGCGTGTTCCGGGGAAATAGGTTCCGTTGGTTGCACCTGTGACACTTTCAAGCAGTCTCAAATCCACTGAGTCTTTCGGATCGCAGGTCCCTCGGAACAGGCCGGTCGAAGGATGGCCGAATTGCACGTGTCGGGCGCTGTCGGAGAGGAAAACACCGTGAATGGTGGGGAGAGGCCGGTTCGGGTGAGCTGTTTGGTAGCCGGCAATAAGCGAGTCCGGCGAAGGCCCGAACCAGTCGCCATCTGTCAAAATAATAATATGCCGCTCGAGCGAATCTTTTATGGAATCGTAATTCACATCCACCAGTTCGAACGCTTCCTGAAGTGCCGAGCCGGTATATGTGTCGAGTTTCTTCTGTGGGGACAGTTTTTTGTCAAGGCTCCATGTCCAGGTGTACGGAGGACACGCGGCAGAATCGATCATGTCGTGAATTGCGCGGACGCTGTCGATTATATCCATGCTGTACGGGCCGGTGATCTGGTTGATATCGGCAGTCGAAGCGTAATTCACAATTCCTATTTCGGAGGAAGGGCTTACCAGGCGAAGGTTTTCTACAAACAGATGGGCGGCATCGATCCTCTTGTTTGCAGTGTCATTCTTCATGCTGCCTTCACATGTGGGCGGTTCACTACACATGCTGTTGGACTTATCCAATGCAAGGATGACGCGAATCTTCTTCCCGCCGACTATTTCAGTGACAGCCTTGAGGCAGAACCGATACACGTCATCGAGCCAGATAACGTCCTTGCCCACGGAGTAGACCTTTCCCGGTTGGACCTCGAAGCATTTCGAAGAGTCAAAGCTGAAGGTGCACTCTTGGGAGGGAACTGTTTGTATTGCCTGGGCACCGCAGAGAGTGGACAGTGACAGGGCAAGAATAATCCCCGCGGGAGATGCCCGCAGAACATGGTTTTTCATAATCTCTCGCTGTATCTTTTTCTTTCCATTGAAAACCGGTTTCGTCCGGGAAAAAAACTGTCGCCTCTGATCGTGCAGCAACGCTTTTGCCGGTTCGGCCGGGAGCCCTACCGGCTCCCGGCATTTTTACTTACTCCTCAAGCCGTAGACCTCTACCAGTTGTCGATATCAGTTGTATCCGTCACATCCGTCGGCGGAACATCGGTCGAAGATCCGTCATCCTCCGGAGGGGTATCGACAGAAGTCGTGTCGGTGTCAGATCCATCGTTTCCATCGGTTGGCGTCGAGGTCGAATCACTGGGGTCGCTTCCGTCGGTTGGCGTCGAGGTCGAATCACTGGGATCGCTTCCGTCGGTTATTGGAGGAGAATCGGTGCTTGACCCGTCATCGGGAGGAGCGGTGTCCGGTGATGTATCACTGCCGTCGGTTGGCTGGTCCCCCGTAGTAGAGCTGTCGGTAGGAGGAAACGTGTCTTCGGGAAGGTACTTGAAGGGGTCTTCCTGGTCGGAAGGCTTTTCTCCTTCGGTAACGGGCACCGTATCGCTTCCTTCGGACTTTGCAGGTGATGCATGGACCGAGGTCATATAGATGCTTCCGAAACCGGCATCCCCAAAGATCGAGGGATCCAGAGAGAGACGGTACACTGCATAGTACTGCCAGTTAGGATAGTCAGGATGAGGTGTGTAGGTGGCATCGGTTGCGGGTGAACTGTCGAACAGCTCATATCCATAATAATTCAGGTTTTCATCAAACGAGGTGCTATAAGAGATGACATCATCAGCCGAACCTGCCGTGATATCGCCATCACCACCATGGGGACCATGGGTGCAGTACCCCGAAGGGGCATCGCTGCACTGAGTCAGAAGATCGATCTTGCCTTCCCACACTACCGCTCCATTTCCGTCTTTTACTGCAACCTGCACATGGTCACTTCGTACCAGGTCCATAAATGAATGCTTGTTCCATCCCACTTTGTTTTGCCCGTAGGTGAGATCGACAAAGCCGGGATTGAACACCAGAGCCATATCGACAACTTCCGGAGAAACGGCGGTCACTATTTTGACCATTGGCTCATCGCCGTTGCCCATGTCGCCCCAGTAGTATTGCTCGACTCCGTAGGTTGCCAGTCGATCAGCGGAGCCATCTTCGATCGATGACATTCCCGATTGATGCACCAGGGTGTCGAGTACGAAATCGTGGACTCCATTGAAGGCGCTTATCGGTATCTGCTTTGAGAGATGTCCTGGCGCGGATGCACGTAGTGTGTCAACAACGGCTACATTGGAAGCAAGCGCTTTGGAATTCTGGCGGGATGAAATCGGGGCCGCACGTGTTTGATAACTGTCCTTCAGGGATAGCAGCTTAAACGATGTTTCCGAGCCTTCGATTGCGAGCTTTACAAAAAGCATTTCATCGGAGCCAGTGGATGGAGTGAGTGGGACCCGATGATTGCCTGCATAAAATGTTTTCTTGATTCCCGGCAGTACGAGTTTGCCCGTTGCATCGAACACCAAGATCGATACGTTTCCGGATTGCGGCATTTGAAACGAAAGCATACCGTTGTGAACGCGAAGGTCGATTTTTCCGTGAGGCGTTACCAGCGGCCGGGCAGGAAGTGCTGCCTGGAATGCGTATCTGCCGGAGACATCGGTCTGGTCAACAAGATCCCGCCCAACCAGAGTCACAATCGCTCCATCGAGCGTAGTGCCCTTGCTGCTTGAGACTATTCCGCTCAGGTTGATCTGAGCCTGAGCCGCTGTTGTGACTATCGCGACAATCGTGAGTAGATTTCTGGCCCTGTTCATTGTGCCCTCCCTCCTAACGCGGTGGTCGCATGAGTGATTGGCAAGTGGTGCGTAAAAACCCGGTTTTTCCGGGTCGGTATCCCGTCATAGCCTCTATGTATATGGTACTCGGCGGCTGTTAC
>JBEPYC010000291.1:0-5743 GCA_041641555.1 Chitinivibrionales bacterium
GGTCGCAAGTATGATTATCGGTGGAGCGATCCTGGGCAGTCTCGCGGCTATTCCTCAGCAGCTGTTTTCCACGCCCACCTGGGGGGTCCTCCAGTATCTTGGTACCATAAACCTTATTCTTGCCGCGTTCAATCTCATACCTGCATTTCCTCTGGATGGCGGCAGAATCTTACGTGCAGCACTCTGGGGATGGAAAAAGAACCTTCGGTGGGCCACAAGGGTTGCTTCCCGAATGGGATCGGCCTTTGGCTGGCTGTTGGTGTTTTTGGGCATCGTTAATATTTTCGCAGGCAGTTTCATTGGTGGACTCTGGTGGATACTCCTGGGCCTGTTTGTCAGAAACGCTTCGCACATGTCGTATCAGCGCGTGCTCATAAGGAAAGCACTCGCGGGAGAACCCGTACGGCGGTTTCTGCATCCCGATCCGATTTCGGTGCCCTCAGGTGTCACCCTGGAGGAGTTTGTCGACCGGTACGTCTATCGATACCACCACAAGATGTATCCGGTAAACGACAACGGTACTCTTTCATGTATTACCACCCAGGATGTGAAAAAATTCCCACGGGAGGAATGGGGCAAGCACACTGTCGGGCAGGAAGCAAAGCCGTGCAACGATGATAACACGGTAAAAACCGAAGCCGATGCAGTTGACGTACTCGCGAATATGAATTCCAGCGGAAAAACTCGCATGCTTGTCCGAGATGATACCGGGCACCTTGCGGGAATAATAACTCTCAAAGATCTGTTACATTTCCTTTCTCTCAAGCTCGACCTTGAAAATCAGGACAAAGCGATGAGCCAGATACGCTCGGAAATCGAAAAGCAGGATAGAGAAAAAGAGAAAACCGAAGTATAATCACCCACGTTTTTTATAATCCCCCTTGTATCGCCGGCAGCACTCCAGAGAGCTGCCGGCATTGACAATCCCCGAGGAGACTCAATGCGGTTCATACCTAAGAAGTTGATAACGGTTCTTGGTCAGATTACGTTCTGGTTTCTTTTGGCACTCATTGCCGTAGCCGGCATTCGCCTTTTTACCCGAAAACGCGTCCCATCGGGCACGGTACTCGAAATTCATCTCGAGCGTCCGCTGGTCGAACGTGCCCAGCCGGGCTTTCTTCGCTTTCTACAGCCACGGCCGGCACTTACGCTGCGCAGCGCAGTCAATGCCATAAATCACGCTGCAGAAAACAAGAAAGTCAATAGCCTGATCGTGCATCTGGGCTCAGGACAGTCGGGTGCGGCTAAGCTTCAGGAAATCAGAGAGGCTATTGTTCGGTTTCGCGCAAAAGGGAAAAGGGCCATTGCGTTCGCGGAAACGTTCGGGCAGGCTCGCGGCGCTACCTTCACCTATTATCTGGCCACCGCCTGCGATGAAATCTATCTGCAGCAATCCGGTGAATTCGGCCTTACGGGACTTGTCTCCCAGACTATGTTTCTCCAAGGCGCACTCGAAAAACTTGGGATCAAACCACGACTGGACAGCCGCGAAGAATACAAATCGGCCAAGTACGTTCTTACCCAGGACCACTACATTCCTCCACACGAAGAAGCAAATCGGCGGGTGATGGAGTCGCTTTTCGAGCAGGCACTCGGAGTAATTTCACAAACCCGGGGTATTCCACAGGACCGCATTCGCGATTTGATCGACAACGCCCCCTATTCTGCCCAACAGGCCAAGGAACTGGGGTTTGTCGACGAAATAGCCTACGTGGACCAGGTCAGGAGAAAACTCACCGAAAAAGACAGATTCCTCCCCATTTCCGATTACATTAGCCGAACCGGGAACGGGGACGGGCGTTCAACCATCGCTCTCATCTACGGCATTGGTGAGATCTATGTCGGAAAAAACCAACGGAGCCCGCTGACCGGTCAGCTCATGGGATCAGAAACCATGATAGATGCGTTCCGTCAGGCGGTCGAAGATAAATCGGTAAAGGCGATTGTTTTTAGAGTCAATTCCCCCGGGGGCTCCTATGTTGCCTCGGATGCCATCTGGCGTGCGGTCGTTCGTGCGCGCGATGCCGGTAAGCCGGTGATTGTCTCGATGAGTAACGTGGCTGCATCGGGCGGCTATTTCGTTGCAGCTCCCGCAACAAAAATCCTTGCCGATCCGGCGACGATCACCGGATCCATCGGCGTGGTTTCGGGTAAGCTCATCACGACCAGTTTCTGGAACAAACTGGGGATCACCTACGATGAAATCCATACAAGTAAGAACGCAACGATGCACCTTCCTACCGAGGACTACACCGAGCAACAGTGGGAGCAGCTCCAGGAATCACTGGATCGAATCTACAATGATTTTGTCTCGAAAGTGAGCCAGGGAAGAAACATGTCGGTTGATCAGGTAAAGGATGTTGCAGGAGGAAGAATCTGGACTGGTGCCCAGGCTGTGGAAAATGGCCTGGTCGACACTCTTGGAGGGCTCGAGCAGGCAATCGATCAGGCCAAACTCGCAATCGACCTGAAGCCCGACGACAGAGTGAAATTGAAAATCTTTCCAAAAAGAAAGACGCTTCTGCAGACAATCCTGGGCGAAGGCGGTACAAAGTCAAGCCGCAGCGTTTCGCTGCCCTCAGCCGACATCCCGATAAACGATGAGATGCTGGAAATCGTGCAACGGCTTGGGCGCCTCAGCAGAAAAAACCAACTGCTACTGGATGTAGATATTCCGGTAGAATAGCAGGCTGCTACCGACGACCTTCAAATCCGTGATAATCAAACAGGATGCGGTTTGGCTCGCCTTCTTCTTCGGCGAGTTCGACGCGCGATCCCTGCTCCAACCAGCAACGGATCGTACCCCATTTGATCTTTGCTTCGACCAGCACTGGAACGCGATATTCGTCATCGGTCAGCCAGATATCGACTCGGTCACCCCTGGAAAAAACCATCGCCTTTTCTTCAAGGAACGGGCGTACACGAAGGCATTTGAATTCGGTTCCATCTTTCATCTCAACGATCTCTCGGCCGACACATACGAAATTCAGGTTGTGCTTCTTGCCCTGCACAAACGTCTTAAATCTAACGGTGTCTCCTACCCCAAAGGGAAATGTCCGCATGAAATAGAATGCCGAAATGTAGTTCTGAGAATAGGGCGGGGCTGACTTTGAACTGTGCTTTTTCTTCGATGCCACCACCCGGCCGGATTCGTGATCGAATACTTCCCACCTGGTCGTACGGTATCTACCCTCGCGAATGTGCTCCTCGAAAAAAACCGGATAAAACCCTTCCTTGTCGATAAGGCAACGGGCAAAATCACGAACTTTATAGACCAACCCCACGACCTTCCGGCTTATCGCAAACGTGTTGAGTTCGAGCTTCGATGAATCCTCGTTGGGACCTACCCCAAGGATTCCGTACCCTGCCAGAATAAACCCCCAGTTTACACTGTAGACAAGCCGTTCTTTGTGGCCGTCAAAGGGATTCTGCCCGAAACTTCTCAATCCCTCCTGATTCAACGGGATTTTGTTTTTCACGCGTATCGAATCGGCAAACTCCGGGGGAAAAGCTTTTTTCCGGAGATTGTTTTCAATCTCATATATGCGCTCCATCTTTTCATCGTCCTTATCACTTCGTCCTTCTACCGATGGGACGCCTGTTCCGAAGAAAAGCGAAAGGATGCACAGCAGAGCGAAAACCTGGAAATACCTCGACAGCGCCGAAACGCCTAACCACCCAGTCTTCATATACTTCCTTGAGGAATCGGAAGCACTCACGGATAAGCGCTCCCACATGAGAATATCAAAAGAATCGGTCTCCGCTTCTTTTATGCAGTCGCGGAGACCTTGAAAATAAGGGATGTATGTCTACTACGTGCGCCACCCTCTAAATATGCAATCACGCACCAAATTTGGCTCTTCGCTGCGCATTGGCCATGACCACGGGCATAAGTTGATGCGCCGGGAATCTCGGTCCGAGTGCGCCTTGCAGGCAATCTCGTTCTCCAAACGATTGTACCCTGTCGGGGCGACAATGTCTTGCCCACAATACAACGGGTACCGGATGCCAGCTGTGAGCCTTGAGCGCCGCCGGTGTAGAATGGTCCCCTGTTACCACGAAAACATCAGGCCCCAATTCGCGAATATGCGGGATAAATCGGTCGACTTCTTCGATCACTCTGATTTTCCTGTCCCGGTCTCCATCTTCACCTGCGCTGTCGGTACCCTTCACGTGGACGAAGAAAAAGTCATGATCATTCCAATGCTTAGCAAGCGTGCTTACCTCGGCATTAGCTCCGGCTTCGGTATCCAATGGCTGCATCCCCACCAGTTTGGCGACCCCTTTATACATCGGGTACGCAGCGACGGCTGCGGCCCGGACCCCATGAACAGTGGTAAAGGAAGGCCAGTCGGGGCGTCGGGAAAATCCCCGCATCAAGACCATATTCGCAGGATGATGTCCGGATAATTTCTCGCGTGCCTGCCTGACAAACTCCCCGACAAGCTTTGCGGCCGCTGCCGACTCCGGGGCCATGGGGCGAGCCGGATGAGGTGCAAGCCCCGTTTCCTGCGGATCGGTATCTTCGATGTCTCCCGCAAGGTTTTCTCCTCGGAGAACAAAAAGAAACCGATGTTCTTTCACCGTACGCACGATCACCTGCGCCCCCGGCAATTCAATCTGACTGAGGATCTCGCAGAGTTCTTCGTTTTTTTCCGTTGAGATCCGTCCTGCTCTACGATCTTCAACGGTGCCGTTTTCGTCGATAGTGCAGAAGTTACCTCGTGCGGCGACATCCCCCGGCTGCAGATCAAATCCGATCCCGAGAGCAGACAACACCCCTCGTCCAACGGAGTATTCCAACGGATCGTATCCAAACAGTGAAAGGTGCGATGGACCGCTGCCGGGTGTGGTTCCTGGGGACACGGGTTCATGAAGCCCACAGATGCCTCCTGCGGCCAAATTATCCAGATTCGGCGTATGTGCAGCTTCGAGTTCGCTCCGGCTGTCGTCCTGACCACCTGTGCCTCCAAGGCCATCCATAACCAGAAGGACCATTTTTGTCTTTTCTTGCTTCGATAATTTCCTGTGATGTTCGAAATCCATGTACATGGGACCTCCTTTTTCTGACCCTCTTGTACTCGCCTTTGATCGGCAAAAGGGCATCGCAACGAACAGAGGCAGGCGGAGAAAGTTTTGCATTAAAAGAACACATTCATAGGAACACTTCGGATCGATTATCAGGGTGCCGGTTCAGCCGCGACTTTGTACAAATTTGATCGACCGGTACGAAGATCAGCGAAGTGGCAGTGTGGATCCGAAAGTTTTCTAATGTAGTTCAAAGATCATGCCATCGAGGTGAAAAACCAGGGAGAGCGATTCCTTTTGAATAAGGTATTTTGGTATCCTTGTGTGTAGTGATTGTATATACGATGAACTCCATGCAGCACACAGATTGATTTGTATCCATTTGAGGAGGTCGTTTCCATTGCAGTTTAGAGTCTTTATATGGGTTTTGATTGTCGGTTCAGTCGTCCTGGGAGGCAACAGCACTCCCGATGCCACCCGGGTGATCGACCGGTTTGAACTGAGCCAGGACCAGAAGCATGACATCTTCCCGCGTTCCTGGAAATCTCGCAAAGACCACGAGGGCGTTTATACCATCAGCTGTCTGGATTCAAACTGCGCGCTTCGTGCCATCAGCGACAACGAAAATCTCTCCATCGGCACCGAGGCCGAATTCGACCCCCGGACCTATGGTGTTTTCTCCTGGCGATGGAAAGTGGTTTCTCTCCCGTCCGGT
>JBEPYC010000292.1:0-5728 GCA_041641555.1 Chitinivibrionales bacterium
GCCATCGAGCGGATCGACCAGCCAGAACCTGTCCCAGTGCCTGCGCTCCTCGTAAACGATACCCTTGCTCTCCTCGGACAGCACCGGAAGATCGAACTCGGCCAGATGACTGGTAATGATTTCGTGCGATCGCATGTCCGCCTCAGTGAGCGGGCTTTTGTCCTCTTTGTGCTCAATATCGAAGTCAGTGCGATACACCTGGAGAATTGCGCGGCCTGCTTCGCCGGCGATATCGATTATTCTGTCTATGTTGGGAGTGTTCATGGGCCCTCTCAGAATGGAAAAGGGGATGATTGGATACGAATGGAAAAAGATACATCTCACCACCGCGGTGATGAGCGGGTTGTGATTACGGGTCAGAAGAGGCCGATTTCCGAGACATCATCAGTGATCGACACATGTACCGGTAGTATGGTAGTATTACCTATCCCGTATCGCATACATTACACCGGGCTGAATTCAATTCAGCCCATAGCACCGAATAAGCACTCACAGCCTCCGTGGCGGGATTGGGCAGGGGCTTGGAAAGGAGCCGCCAACAAATGGTCATAATCATCATCCTGGCATGCCTGGCGTTTTCGCTTCAGGCGCAAACGCGGTCATCAATTTCCCGACACGGTATTACCTGGGAGTTCGATACATCGTATGAGTGCGGTCAGTTTGCAAACGGTGACTGGTGGGTAACCGGTCCGGTGAACATCACCCGAATCGATCCTGCGTCGACGACAAGCAATGGACGGACGATAAACGGGTCAATGATCAATCCGGCAGTGGGAGGTGTTCAGGGATACGATAGTGAAACATACGCTCAATACGGGCCAAACTACGATGCGGAGCTGAATGTGGCGTTGGGAGTCTCTCAATCCTCCCCACTGGATGTTCTGCCGGGTAGTTCGTTGATCTCGACAATCAGTCATCCGGAGGCGGGACACCGGCCGCAACTGCTGGTGGCATCGGTGCTCACCGTGTTGGACAGCGCTGCGCCATCGGGGGCCTTCCGGCCGCCGTATGTCGGGGTAGACAAAACAGTTCGATGGAACGCCAATCATTTGAACTACGCAAAATTGCGGTCACTTCCGGCTGTGGCAAATACCCCTGACCTCCTGAGCGTCACGGCCCATTTTGACCGTGTCTGGATTGAACAGTACACGAGTTGGCTTGGCCGCTACCTGCATCCCGAACAGAACCAGCCTGATTATGGCCGCGATATGGCCAACCGGCTCGCCAACGGACTGCTTCTTCTGCAGCTGGATTTCACCGACGCAGAGAAAGAGCCATTACTCCTTCGACTGGTGCAGTACGGGATCGATATATACGGCGTTGCCGTGAACGGAGGCCGCTGGGAAGATCTGGGAGGGCACAATCAGGGGCGCAAGATGCCGTTGCTTCTGGCGGGAATGGTCCTGAATGATGCAAACATACTGGCATATGCAGATGCCGGAAAGCACTTCATATTTCAGGAGGATCGCCAAACCTGGTATGTTACGAAATCAGATGTAGAGCGCCCATTGTATCAAGCCGATGGCCGGCCCAGAGAGGAGTACCGTCAGGAAGATGTCGGCGTTGCGGAATGGGGAGAACAGCATACTCGGCAGCCAAAACGAGATGGCCGGAACTGGGATGCTTACTACCGGCGGATTGTCGGTCACTCTATTCTGGGGCATATTCTCACTGCGCGTCTCATGTCCGCGGAGTCACTCTGGAACTGGTCCGCGGTATTCGACTACGGCGACCGGTATTATCTGAAGGAAAAAGATGTTTCGACAAACTCCGCCAACATCAAACCGTTTGTACGGACTATGTGGGAAGCCTATCGCGAGCAAACTGCCGAATCAACGAAAAACTATGCACCACGCACACTCTACTATAAGCCACGGGTTAGCCGTGAAGTCAATTGTCGTCGCAATGGAGTTTCGGCAGGAATGCTCGAAGAGAGTGATGTCTATGATGTCCGTGGCAGTCGTATAAACAAACGGGAGTCTCTGGAATTACCGCCCGGGATGTTTCTTCAGCGCGTACGCAGGAAGCCGCCCAAAGCACAAACGCCGTCACGCAGCAAAGAGTAAAATAGCTCCTGCTCATGAGGGGATGCCTCGGCAATGCCTACACAGTCGGATGCCCTGGACGCTGTGCAACTCTTGGAGAAGAGCGCTTCATTCCATGTCCAAAGATGATGCCCGCCTGGCGTCCTGCCTCACTGGCGGGGTATTCGGTGCTTCGGTTTTATTGTTGGAGAGCCGTCGAGAACTTGTTTGGGCTTGATTCGGTAAAACAGAAGACTGTCTATCGAGACCCGGAATGTTTTACTGATTCGTGCCAGGAGCAAGCTGCTTGGCAGGCTTTCGTACGCTTCCCACCGATAGACGTGACGAATCGAAACGTCGAGTATTTCCGCCAGCGCGGTTACTGTCAGGTTGCGAGCCTTCCGAAGTGCCTGGATGTTTTTACCGAACGTTATTGCAAGTGAAGACATGAGAACAGGGGCCCCATAGCTGAGATGCACTGTCGATTCTGTCAGTAATGATCGACCAAGACAAATATAATGAATGGGGCGAGATGGCTGAAATTCCGGAATGCGGCAGGGAATGGCCATCGCGTTCGCCTGTTGAGAGGTTTCACTGTGGTAATTCCGCGCGTTTCGGGGTGACCACCCCTGTTGATTGTAATTGTCAGGTAACTAACAGAGGGGCTTTCGGCTCTTGGGTGGGTCTCCGGCTCTTACTTACCTTTCTGAGTCGGAGAACGGATCTCGTCAAAGCTTGTGTGTCATCCCGGCCCCCGAACCGGGATCCAGGGTAACGCCTCTCACTGTTCAGCAATGCCTACCTGGATGCCGCATCAGGGCGTTGAGCCTGACGACTCGAGGCGGTATTACATCTACTCCTGCCGGAAAAAACGTGTGATTCTCTTATAAATAGAACCACGGAAGGACTCGAAGTGCTCTCACATGAGACAGGAGCAGCGGACTCAAACGGATGTTGAGCAGAAGGGGAGAGTGCGGCGCAAGTCGCCGGAATCCCACATGAGTTTTGCAGCCCCACAGGCTGAACGGTGGTCGACCACTGATCCCACGCTGGAAATCATAGTGTAAAGACTGGGGTATGGGAGCGACAGGAAAACCGTTAGGCCGGAATTTGAGGTGTAGCTTTTCACAAAATGCTGTAGGTCAAGTAAAACCTTGCGTAACCCGTTCGCTAACATGTGCGCATGTAAACACGGTGCAAACGTAAACATGCGGCCGGTACCGCGAAACAGATCGTGCCAAAATGCTTTGGTCTGAGTGAACAAGTAAAGCCGGCGGCGATATCCTCGTGTCGGATGTGTGTGCCGGTTCCTTATCTGTTTTTTTAAATCTTGTGCTGCGGAATTGGAAACAATATATTTCCTCTTACCGCAGATGTCGCTGGAAATTGGCGCATCGCGAGTACTCGGTAATTCAGGTTGATAACGGTTGGAGAGTATGTTCATTTTCTAAAGATAGCGTGGCTCCCATGACCAGAAGCGCACTTCCAGATAGTCGTGATTATCTACTGCTGGAGCTGTATTATCTTTATGCGCTTCTGCAGGAATTTCTGGGAGACTCGTTTCCCGCCTGGAGTTTTGGCGGGGTTCCTCCGCCACATAAGTCCCGGTCGCCGGAGTCATCGGCAAGCCCCGGGGCAGACCACCGTTCCGGCACGGGCCCCGATGCATCCTCCGCCTCCGCCTCGTTTGATCCTCTCGAACTGAAACGAATTCAAGCCCTCCGCACTTCCATCCATTCCCGAACCGACACGACCCTTCCTCTCGTCGCACTCCGCGAGACCCTCTACATTTCTGAAGTCAATCACTTGCGGCTGTTACTCGCTTTGGCCCCGCAAATTGATCCGCGATTTTCTGACCTGTACCGCGCTATTTTCGAAGACCACGCTCATCATCCGTTAGAGCCCGGATTTGCCGCGCGCCTTCTGGGCATGGATTGGCCGGAGCGCCTTACTGCTCTGGCAGAATTTGCCCCGGATAACCCGCTCCGTGTATGGCGTATTGTAGGTGTGGACTCGCACCGCCGAATGTATCTCGATGAACGGATGGTCCAATTTGCGCTGGGGAACCACTACGTGGATGAACCCCTATCGATGCTGACCGAGCGGAGTGAGTGGGATATCGACTCCTCGCTTGCATCACGTTTTCTTCACCCGTTGATTAGAGAAATAAAAGAAACAAGCGACTCCCGCGGCGGGGTGTGGGTGCATGATCGCGATGGCAGCGTGGTGGCACTGATTGGTTCGCTCCTACGCATCAGTGGAATGAATGTACTGCATGCGACGCTTGAAAAGATCGCGGGCGACGAGCAGCCGGGCACTCTGCTCAGGTTGTGGTTTCGGGAGGCATTGCTGCGGGGCGCCCTACCGGTTGTCAGTATCGGCGATGTTGAAACAGCACGGAAACGACCAGAGCTGATGGTACACATTTCCGATCTGCTGAGGCAGTGGCCGGGACGATTTGTGGTGTGCGCTCCGACATCGATGATTCCGGAGGGAATGGAGAACCTGGGATTTGTCTCTTGTGTGATCGGCCCCCTGCATTACGCGCAGCGCGCAGAGATCTGGTATGGGTGCTGCGATGAGGCAAACACTCGTTCATTCAAACAACCCCCTGGTGGTCTGCATTCGGTCGATGAAGACAACGTTGAGCGGATTGCCCGAACCTACGGATACAATCTGGCCACATCGCTTCGCATTGCCCGCCATGTCTCCAGTGGCCTCCGTATCGATCCCGGGGCATTTTTGTCGGCACTCCTTCTGGATGCTTGTCGTGGCGAGGCCGGTCGACACGTGGCGGGACTTGGACGGATGATAAAGGCCCGTTTCGATAAGGGGGATATCGTTTTACCGGACGGTACCATGAATCAACTTGAGGAACTCTGCGGGATGGCGCGTCTCCAGGCAAGAGTATCTGAAGAATGGGGCCTGGGAGATAAGCTCATGCCGGTTCCTTCGGTTACCGCGCTTTTTGCAGGACCCTCGGGTACCGGTAAAACCATGGCCGCCGAAATCATTGCCAATATCCTTGATCGTCCGCTGTTGCGAGTAGACCTGGCGGCAGTGGTCAGCAAGTATATCGGCGATACCGAAAAGAACCTGGAGCGTGTCTTTCGACAGGCCGAGGACAGTTGCAGTGTGTTGTTTTTCGACGAAGCGGATGCACTATTCGGCAAGCGTTCGGAAGTCAAGGAGGCGCATGACCGGTATGCCAATATAGAAATCAGCTACCTTCTGCAACGAATGGAACAGTACCGCGGCGTAGCCATTCTGGCATCGAATCTTCGACAGCATCTTGACGACGCCTTTGTGCGCAGGCTGACGATGACGATACTCTTTCCGTTTCCCGGAGAGAAACAGCGAGTTTTAATATGGAAACGACTGGTCCCGCGGGAACTTCCCATTGATCCATCGATAGACTGGGATGCCATTGCAAGGCGGTACAAGATTTCCGGGGGCAACATCCGGAATGCACTGATAGCCGCTGCGTTCCATGCGGCTATGGATGGGGGAGTCGTAACGACCGAGAGTATTCTTCACGGAATCCGCCGGGAGATTCAGAAGATGGGTAAACAAATGACGGTAGAGCAGGCACCATGATCGGATATGTAGACAACGTCCTTCGCCATCTGTTGTTGAGCCGGATCGACGAATTGACCGATGAATCCCAGGTCCGGTTTCAGCCACCCGATGACGACTGGGTGACA
>JBEPYC010000293.1:0-5659 GCA_041641555.1 Chitinivibrionales bacterium
CCTGACCTTACCACGGGGCCGTGGCACTTCCTTGTAGCCACAGGTCCCGGCGCTTTCCACCTGGTACGAACGGCCACGGGACGGCCCGGAAACGATTCGAAACCCCTCGGCAGTGTACTCTGAGCACACCAGATCACCATCGGTGGTCACAACGGGCTGAAACAAACCGCCAGCCACGCTTGAATGTCGTTGCAGATCAGTGCCATCGGGGAGAACCGAGTAGACATTGAATATGCCATCGTAGTCGGCGCTGAAATAGATTCGTCCATCGGAACCCCAGTGCGGAGACTCCTCGCTTGCCGGCGTCGCACGAAGCGGCGTCAAGCTCTTGTCGGCCAGGTCTACCAAAAGCAGATCCGTTGACCCATTTCGGTACCGGGTCACGACAGCCTTCTGCGATGAACCGGGATCGATCGCGGGAGACAGAAAGGGGGCGCCCAGACGTCCGGGAACAATGCCCGTAAGCGTTCCCGTCTCGGTGTTGCATCGTTTGAGATTGAACATTCCATTGTCATAGGCAACCACCAGCAAACTCGTTCCATCGTTACACGCAACCACATCGTAGACCCGCCCATCATGCGTGATACGACGGTGTGTCCCGTGCTTGACATCATACTCGTAGATATCGTTGAAATAGGAGCCCTCCTCATTGGGACGTCGGGCTTTGACATAGTACACTTTGCTGCCGTTGGAAGAAAAACTCCAGCTCTGGCGGGCATATTTGATTCGCACGACCGGCTTGCTGGAGCCATTTTCGGCAAGAACCAGGTCGGTCCGCCGATAATCGCCGCCTTCACTGGTAAGCCAGCCCCAGTAGCGATTATCCGAAGAAATGCGCGGAAGTTTGTTGAACGCCCCGCCTTCCCATACCGGGGTCAGTGATCCCTGGTCTTCGGGAACCATCGCCTGATACTCTGTACGAAGACTGTCGACCCAGAGATCATAAAGCTCCTGAATGTCGCGGCCTGTCTGCCGGCGGAAAATGCCGCGAAACCCGAATCCACCCAATCTGAATGATCGGCCTTCATTCCAGAGCTCCGTTATGCGTTTGGTGCCAAACCGGGCCTCGAGAAATTTCACAAATGAAAAGCCCTGGTTGTAGACCATCTCGAAACCGATCGCATCGTGGTTAAAATGGGCCATTTCGCCGAGACTCAACTGCCGATCCTGAAGAATTGCGCAGCGGAGCAGCATGTCACGGCGGGAGTCCCAGCAGTCGTTACCCGCCCGCTCGGATTCCCGCTGCGCCGTTCCTTCGGAAAACCACGATGGATAGAATACGGTCAGAGGAAACGGCCTGGCCACGGATACGCCGGTGTGTTTGCCCGAGTAGTCAAATCCCAGCGACCAGCCGAGCCGCTGGCTGTCATATTTTGACAAAGAAATAATATGCGCAAGCTCATGGGTAATGACATTGCGAAGCCAGGTGGAATTGCCGCGGAGATCAAACCGGGCATCCGGCAGCCAGATCATGATATTGTCCTGAGTCCAGGCGGCCAGGCCATTGGAGTAATCATCGTAATCGGCAATTGCGATGTTGATCTTTTCCTGTAGCTTGAAGCCGTAAAGTTTCTCCATTACTCTGTAAGATTCTTCAGCGGTCTTGTAGGTGGCGTACACGCCGCATTCAGTCTTATCGTAGTAATGAATGAGAAAATGCTCGGTCGCAACCGTTTTCCATTGGATCTCCGGATGATTATAGCCGAACGATTGGGTTGATAACAAAACAGCGAACAAGGCAATTCGCACCCTGAGGCGGTCAGAGAGACAGCGCATGAGATTTCACCGGGTTTAGAGGTATACAGGAGCAGGATTCACGTGTGTAAAATAAACCCTGCATGAAATAATTGTCAAGACAAACTGCTTGCCAAGGTTGGCGAGACTGCTCTGAAGAGTTTTTTTGCACGGTACCGAGTCCGGCCCTATCTGCTCTGAGCTCACTGTGGAGCTTCCTCAAAGCCGTCGCCGAAAAGTACCCCTACGCGCCCTCTCGGGGTGGTCCGGTGGCAGCGTTACTTCTGCCCGAACAACTGAACACCCAGAGAGTCGAAATATGCTTCAACCGCACCCCGGTATTCTTCGGGGAAATTGCCTCCGAAAGCTTCCAGCCGAAGACGGTGGAAACGGTCGATCGATCCACGGAGCGCCGATTTGTCTCCAGAAATATCGGACGAATATCGCTCCTGAGCCGAACGTGATTTCCGTTCTTCCTTTCCTTGCCCCTGCTTACGCGTAGCGAGTGTCGATTGAAGCAGACGGACAAGAAACCGCTCCTGCCGATCGGTAACTTCACGGGTTGGCTGCTCCAGCATTCGAGCCAGGCGACGGGCCTCTTCCTCAAGTTCTTCGACCCGTTTGCCCAAACCACCATTTTCTCCCGAACCGTATTTCTCGGCCAACTCATTGAGTTTGTCAGCTACTGCCTGTTGCGCCTGGCGAGCAGCCGCTCTGGCCTTTTCCCCTCCCTCGCCACTCATTCCCTGCTTCCCCTCTCCCTGCATCATCATTTTGAGCATTTCCGAAGTAGCGGAGTTGATTGCGCCCTGTTTTGCCGAGAGCTTTCGTAACCCGCTCATCATCGAACCGGCAGCGCCTCCCTGCCCTCCCTGAGTCATATTCTCCATCTCAGCACCCGCTCCGAGAAGAGAGTGGGCCAGACCCTGCAACCGCTGCCCACTCTGTCCCATCGGCACCCCGCTTCCCGAACGACTCAGCTCTTCCACCGCCTGCGTGGCGGATTTCTCTGCCTGGGTGTAGTGACGACTCAGCTCCTGAAGCAACTGCGGCGGCACCATCGCCAGACTGTCCATCTTGGCCCGGCTCCTACGAAGTCCTTGCCGCAGTGCTTCCTGCGATCGTATCGCCTGATTCTGAAGCTCTTCATTGCGGCGTGACCGGCCAATTTCCGCGGTCTCTTTCACTTCTTCCTGCCAGTCCGAAAGCATCATCGCGTCACGTGCCATGTCAAGAAGCATGTCTCGTTCTTTCTGCATCCTCTGGGCCATTCCCGTACTCATCATCGACCGAAGCTCTTCGGAGAGGCTTGCCAGTGATGCACTCATTTGATTCATCTCGCCCGGCGATGGGGCCTCGTTTCCATCGAGCTTCTGCTGCATTTGTGATTGCAGTTTTCGCGCCCGCTCCAATTCGTCCGGCCGCTTGTCACCGAAAAGGCTGTCCGGGCGATTATCGAAATGTTCATCGATCGATGAAAAAAAGTCCTCTTCTCGCGCCATAAGATCTTTCTGCCGCTGTTCGGAAGAGGATTCTTCAGCCGCAAGCTCGCGTTGCTCCCGGGCAAGCGATTCCGCCTCCGCTGCAAGCATCGCAAGCTCTTGATCATCTTTGAGCGCCTGTAGATAGGCCAGAGCATTCTCAAGCCGCTCCTGCATCTCTGGAAGCATCTGCTCCAGCTTCTGCAGCCCCTCCCGCATTTCTTCCCATCCTACCTGTTGATCCTCTTCCGGCGGCGAGAACAGCAGACTGTCGCCGTAGTTCTCGACCAGCTCCTCCACAGCTTTGCGCACCTCTTCCATTTTCTGCGCAATCTCTTCGGTTGCTCCCCCTTCATCCCGAAGCCGCTCAACGGCTTTCTGCAACGACGCCATTGCAGCCTGGAGTGAATCCTGCTGAGATTGTATTTCATTGGAGAGATCCTTTACCACTTCTTTTTCCTGCCAGGTCAACTCTCCCCGGTTTCCCTTCGATGACCTGACAATGTCTTCGATTTTTTGCTCGAGCTCATCCTGCCGGGAAAGAACATCCGAGAGGTTGTCCTCCGCATGGCGGTTCTCACCGGTTATCCCGGCATGAATTTCGGCAAATGAGGGTATGCGAAACCAGAACGTATCGGTGTAGGCGACCTGTGGAACACCCCAGGGCTTGGAGTCCCTCGCTCGAGCCCAATAAAACAGAGTATCCCCAGGATAGAGCGAAAGTCCCGACATATTCCATACCAGCTCTTTTCTCAAAAGCGTCTGAGGTGAGCGGGGTGAAAGGTCCCAGGTCTGCATGCTGTCGGCGCCAAGCTGGGTCTTTTTGAAATACTGTAAAGCTATGCTGCGAACTCCGATATCATCGGCAGCTTCGATCCAGAGACTCTCCGTCTGAGCCGGCTGGAGATTTACATTAGCGGCCGGCCTGATAAACTCAACGACAGGAGCATGATCCTCGAGAAGGCCCACGTAGTAGCGTGGCAGATTAGCCCCTTCCTGCCCGAGTGAATCGATCAGTTCGAATGTATACTCGCCACTTTGTCGTACAACCATTGTCCCCTCGAGAACACCATCGCGTGCGCTGAGAGCGACTGAATCCCCGTTACCAATAAGTAATCGTCCTTCGCGAAGCCCATGAACCGAACGCACGTGGAAGTGGGCTCTACTTCCTGCAAAGGCCGAAAAACTTCCCTGACCTTCGGGAAGCTCCCGTTGCTGCTGACCGGTATAAACAGGCGGGGTAACCCTGATCTTCAAACTGTACACACTCGGGCGGGGTACCACCCGGATGGTGTCCCGGTTTATCGTTTCCGAACCAAGGGTGAAACTGTACGCCATTGAAGAACTGAGACTGTCGAGGGGAAAGACGAATGCTCCCGAAGAGTCGGGTCGTAAGATCCGTCGGATTTGTCGAGTGCCCGAGAGATCCGAGATAACGATTCCACAGCTGGGCGTGATGCGACCGGGTATGCTGCATCGAAGCTCTAAACTGCTGCTGAAAGGAATTTTCACCGTTCCCGGGATGATCCGGACTGAGCGGGTGTCCACCGAGTCAAAGGGCAATTTCCAGTAAGAAAGAAGCCTTGGTTGACCGAAATACGAAAGGCCCCCGAAAAGGGCGATCGAAGCGATCAGAAAAGCAGTACGAAAAGACCGTGTCTTTTCAAGAGGTGGAGCGGGCAGATGAGCCAAAACCTGGTGTGCGTGACGAACGGTCTCGCGCCGCAGTTCATCGGATCCGCTCCGTTCATCACCTGCAAGCTCCAGCGCCGCACGCAGAAGAGAATGACGAACATTTGATTTCTGCTCCACCAGCCCTGCAACAGAAATGATCGAAGGAACATTCCATAGTGCATTTCTTGCGATCACCACAACCAGGCCCGCTGCGCAGGTCGCCACTGTGATGTTCCACATAAGGACCAGAATCGTCCAGGGTACAAACACGAAAAGAATCTGCAGTGCAGAAGCCACCGTGAGTCCCGCACCGAGCACAACCCCACTCTGGCCCCGTATCCGCCGAAGGATCAGGCTTATGCGGTGGCGACCCACGAATGCACGGAGTTTCCGGAGTTCCGTGCTCATTGCGTAAAAAACCATTTGATCACGTTCATACCCATTTTGAGAGCGAGTTGGTGGGCCTGTGCGCCATTGTCGTGCACGTGCAGGTCTTCCATGCCATCGCCGATATCCGAACTGTAGGTGTAGAAAACCACCAGTCGATCATCGAAGAAAACCCCATATCCCTGCGCGGGCTCACCGTCGTGTTCGTGTATCTTGGGAAGACCGGGCAGCGTGAACTCACTTCGGTAAACCGGATGATCCGAAGGAAGTGCTACGAGGGGATTATCCGGAAACAAGGCTTTCATTTCCCGCCGGAAGGATTTGTCCAGCCCGTAATTATCGTCGGCCCATAAAAAACCGCCTCCGATCAGATAGGTCCGAAG
>JBEPYC010000294.1:0-5646 GCA_041641555.1 Chitinivibrionales bacterium
CAATTCATGCACCATAGACACGTCAGGCATGACACTTCTGGATTCGTCTTTTGTAACCGCCACCAATAATGAATACGTGAGTAAGCCCTGGTTCTACCGGTCCGTTGCCGACACTGCCCTTGGGCCCGACGGTCAGTTGGGAGGAGGTGACGACCTGTACATGCTCCAGCCCGGCAGTGAAGGACGGGACGATGGAGTGTACATATCCAACGAGACCCCACAGACTGACATTACAGGAAAGGTTACGCGACACAGCGGGACCATAGATCGGGGTGCCTATGAGCAGTAGAGAGGACGTGATGTCTCCTCGGACGGAGTTCATTTCCCGCCCATATATCAGCGGTATGCAACGGTGAGGTTACATGGGTCTCTGTATAGTTAAGTAACAGAGCTCAGACAGTACAGACCCGTCGAGCTTCTTCGAGCGCAATTCGCCCATGGTGCATTGGCCGATTTTGCTCCCATCTGCTCCGTAAATCGTCACTGCAGCCCCCGCATGGACGCTGAACCTGTGCAAGGAATGCGATATAGAAGCAGTCGTATGAACCGGGGCCGGTGGTAACTTAGTGTATAGTTAAATACGGGTCCCCGACCAGAGATGCCGCCTGCACCGAGAAGCACGACGACCGCGACGTGGTGTTTTATATTTGGAGGTCGTCCCAAAGTTCCATCGTACCAAATTTACCGAGGGTTGCCAATGCAGAAAAAGTCTGCCGTTATCAATATCATCTGGCTCCTTTTGATTCTGGTGTCAATTGTCGTGGCTGCCTACACCGGCAGAATGCAGGAGATAACCGATGCATCCTTTGATTCTGCCAAATCGGCGGTAACGCTGGCAATAAGCCTGATCGGGGTGATGGCACTGTGGCTGGGAATCATGAAGGTAGCCGAGGTCGGCGGACTGATGCGAATTATCGCCAGAGCTATTCGCCCGGTGATGATTCGGCTTTTCCCCGATGTCCCCGCGGATCACCCGGCCATGTCCGCCATGATCATGAACATGGCCGCCAACATGCTGGGCCTGGGCAATGCCGCTACGCCGATGGGAATAAAGGCGATGCAGGAACTTGAGTCCATCAACTCCGAAAAAGGTACGGCAACCAATGCCATGTGTTTGTTTCTGGCAATCAATACCTCCAGCGTGGCACTGCTTCCGCTGGGAGTAATGACCGTACGTGCGGCAGCCGGGGCACAAAACCCGACATCGATCCTTATCCCCAGCATTCTGGCTACCGGCATTTCGACCGCTGTCGCGATTACCATCTCCAAATTGCTTCAGCGAAGAACATCGAATCCCCCCCCAATCCCGGAGGCAGCGAAAGTAACCGGGGAAGCCGAAACCGAAGAGAAAAACGGGAAGAAGATGCCCGAAGAGAACGAATGTATCCCGCCGACCCTCTTCGGGAGAATAACGGTGTGGCTTCTCATAGCGGCGTTGCTCGGGGCTATCGTGTACCGGGCGGTTGTTGGCGGTCTGCCTGATTTTTCGAACCCCGAAGGTCTTCTGGCACTTTCCTACTGGCTGGTGCCCCTGCTTCTTGTGGTACTGCTTGTATTCGGCTATCTCAAGGGGGTGAAAGTCTACGAAGTACTGACAAGCGGCGCAAAAGAGGGTTTCAATGTTGCCGTCCGAATCATTCCATTTCTGGTGGCGATTTTCGTGGCAATCGGGATGTTTCGCGCAAGCGGTGCACTGGAGTTGCTAATAGAATTAGTCAATCCGGTAACGAGTCTGATCGGCATGCCCGCCGAAGCACTTCCCATGGCGCTGATCCGCCCGCTTTCGGGAAGTGGCGCTTTTGGAGTGATGTCGGAAATAGTCAACCAGAAACCCGACAGTTTCGTGGCGTATGTCGTTTCGATAATGCAGGGCTCGACCGAGACAACCTTTTACGTGCTGGCCGTTTACTTCGGCAGTGTGGGTATCCGAAGCACCCGGCATGCACTTCCTGCCGCACTCACTGCCGATGCCGCCGGGATTATCGCAGCCGTTCTTATCGGCCGTCTTACGTTCGGGATTTTTTCTTGAATTCCTCGGATGTGGTCCGAGTCCGGCGAAAAAGAGGAAATGATAGCCCCCTCGAATTGAACCAACTTTCCCCAATGCGTTGTGCCCGGCAACAGCTAACTTGTCGTGCGGGACGAGTCGGGGTTGTTGGTGGTATCGACCGATGTCGAGTCGATAATGGTGTCACCATCACCAAGCGGTGTACTGGTGGCCTCCACGTATGCCTGGAAAGAATAGTGCCAGTTAAAATTCTGAACGAGCGTTTTCAGGCCGCCGCGATAACAGCCATCGGGCCAGTTAATCCAGATTCCTTTTTCCATTTCGAAAATAACGTCGAACTCCCAGGAGTTTGTGACATAGGTGTCAAACGGCATTTTCTGGCGCTCATCGTGGTGGATATCGACTATGAATGGCGGGACATAATCTTGGCTCTCTCCACCCCACCCATCGAACTCCGCAACGTCCTTGTACACAATTGGATTTGCCGGACGCGTCTGCACGAGAACCGATTCACCATGATGCTCCATTTTATCTTGATCGACCCATTTAAATGTTCCCTTCGCTCCCGCGCTCTGATCGGTCGTATCCAGGTACAGTATATCTCCGCGAATATACCCCCGATCGGGGACATCGGCAAACGCCACCCGGATGGTATGAATACCATCGTACTGCTCATCGATGGGGACGCCGGTATTTACGGTAGAGAACGTAAAATCCATCCATGCAAATGTCAACCCCACATTGGTGATCTCACAATTGTCATCGCCCGGATATTCATCATGAGGGCTGTGAATCAGCTCCGTACGATAGTCTTCCAGAGGATCGGCTAGGTTGAACGGAACCAGAATGCTGTCGGTCGAATTAATATTGGATTCGTTCCACCCCTGCGTATAAGGTGTAATGACCTGGATCACGTACCGCGAATTGTCGTCACCAACCTTGAGATTCATCTGAATGAGTTTCCCTTCAACGTTACGCGGGGTGATTACCCGCGAACAGGGATTGGTCGTGTGCGGTGCCTGGTATCCGGTGTCGCTTGAAAACGCCGATGCCAGAACTGCCCGCTTGGCCACTCCATTCGCGCGGAATTTACCGATAAATTGGGTCCCGGCCGGCATGCTGTACTTTTTCCCATCACCGGGCCCCGTCATACCACACCCTGCCAGTATACATGCCACCACGATGACCAGAATGCTTTCTGCCTTTTTCATAGCTCAACTCCGGGAAAATGAATCGGTAGATCGGAGGAAAAACCCTTTAAAGTATACCCGCATCAACGATTATTTCCAATAAAAACCTGAAAAACCAGATCAGGCAGTGCTGGAACCCAAAGTCGAATCAATGGCTCAATGGATTCGCAACGGACACGTTCTGACCACAAAAGGAATCATATTGATGGACACTCCTGTCAGAAAACCTGTCTACTTTCCCTCTTTGCGAATCCCCAAATAGGCTGCTGTCGCGGCGAAATCGCAGTTTCCGGATCATGGCACAGCCTTTGCCAGATTCCTTGTCTCAACCCGGTCTTTTTACTTATGCGAAACACAAGGAAGGTGGGGGCAATTGATATGAAAGGAATACTTTTCGCTACTGCATTGACATTGGCAATAACGGGATTTTCCTGCACAACATCACCCAACGATCCGAATGGGGCGAATAACTCCAACGGAAACCCCGACGGCAACACTGCGCCAGAGGCGGTGCTGACTATCTCCGACACCATCTCCGGCATCGCAGCCCAGGTCCAGCTCGATGCATCCAATTCCTATGATTCAGACGGAGACAGCCTCAGATATAGTTGGAACATTGTCAGCGCTCCGGATTCAAGCACACTGGATCTTGAAGACAGTACGGATGCCACAATCACCATCAGCCCCCAATGGGTGGGTTCCTACACGATACGTCTGGTAGTCAGCGATGGATACGTCCTGGATTCTCTCGACAGAAACCTTCACGTATCTATCGAAACCCTCGGACACATTACCTCGGACCGCGTCCTAACTGACGTGGTTACCGAGCCGGGGCAACCCGATTATCTGGTCGCTTCCAACATCACAGTCAGCGCCGTGCTTCGGATCGAACCAGGAGTTCGGATACACGCGCATGAAGATGCCATTATCGAGGTGAGTAGTCAGGGTGCGATCATTTCCGAGGGCACGACCCAGGATTCCGTAGTGATTACTTCGACAAACGAAGCCGGTGGAGTCCACTGGGGAGGATTACTGATCGAATCCGGCGACACCAGGAACTCTTTGTCGTATACCCGCATATCCTATGGTGGTGGCGACAAAATGTTCTGGCTCTATGACGGTTACAACGGAAATGTACACGCCAATATCGCAGTGGAAAAAGAAGCCCGTCTGAAAGTCAGGAATTCGACCATTACAAACAGCGAGAGTTTTGGGCTGTTACTCAATACGACGGCCGAACTCGATTCGTTTGAATCAAACCGGCTCTACTCCAATGCCAAAGCCGATATGTTTCTCCCGGTCAAAGAACTCTCCCAACTGACATCATCGACGTTTTTCGATGACACATCGACGCAGGCATCGTTGTTTAGCGAACCGGTGCAGAAAGATACCACCTACCCGGATACGGCAATCGATCTCTCCTCTCATCGGCGTAAAGTGGTCCGCGTCTACAAATCATCGATTCCTGAAAACGAAACTCATCGCTGGATCCGGCTGAGCTCTAATGGAACCTATTACTTTTCCGATCATGTGACCATAAAGGGCGCGGTCACGATCGACGGCGGTGCGGTTATCGAGAGCGAAGAGGATGTATTCATCACCGTTGCATCTTCGGGCATGATCCACTCAAACGGCTGGAAAGGCAACGAAGTGACGTTTACCAGTGCTCGTCGGGACGGGGGCGTGCAGTGGGGCGGCCTCTACGTAGTTTCTTCGGACCAGCGCAATGAGCTGAGTTACACCCGAATTGAGCACGGGGGTGGAGACGATGCATTCTGGCTCCACTCCGGATACAACGCCGATGTTTCGGCAAATATTGCTCTTGAAGACGAAGCGCGGCTGGCACTCAATAGCTGTTTTATTGCCCGTAGCGGGGCTATAGGGGTTGTTCTCGACGAAGAAGCTGGATTTCCTTCCTTCCAGCATAACATTCTCGTGGACAACCGCAGCGATGCAATCGTGACCAATATCTCGGCACTTGGGATGATGGATACGGCAAGTGCGTTTGCGGACAATGGTAACGATGCGGTCCGGGTGTATCGATCTTCGCTGGCTCAGAATAATGATCAGAGCTGGGTTGCACTGAAAGACTCGGTCCCCTATGAATTCAGCGGTGAGGCTTTTATCAACTCGGCACTGACGATCAAACCCGGTGCACGGCTCCATTTCAGGAAGGACGTGCCGTTTGCAGTCAACTCCACCGGATCGATTTCGGCTGTCGGTACCGCCCAGAGTCCGATCGTTTTCACCAGCGCAAACGAAGCCGGCGGGACGCGCTGGGCCGGTATAGCGATTGCATCGGGCGATGCCCGGAACGAACTCAACCACGTACGTGTGAGTTACGGTGGCACCGGCAACAGTCCGTTCTGGCTCTATGGAAGCTACAACCAGGATGGGAAAACGAATATTGGGGTCGATACCGACGCACGACTCAGGCTGACCAATTCG
>JBEPYC010000295.1:0-5579 GCA_041641555.1 Chitinivibrionales bacterium
CGCCGCGAACTGCCGGGTGAATCGGCTCAGGTCAGGAAGCTTAACGTTACTTTCGAGGAATGGGAGCTGGATTTCAAGTGCCTTGCTCTTGACCGAAATAGCGCGGATTTTCTTCTTGCTGAGAAGACTGGCAACCTCACGTTTGTTTCCAGCCTGTATTTCGCCTTTGACCTGTTTACCGCCGGTCGTCACTCCGACGTATGCAAATTTAGGCATAAGTTGTGTATTCCTCGCTCTATTGCAATAGAAATGAAAATCAGGAACCCGCTACGGATGCCATCATCTTAATACGCGGCTTTCACCAAGTAATTTCTGCAGTGATGCAGGATCGTTGCTCCGCCCCAGAACATCTTTCATGCTGACTTGTCGGCTCTTGTACAGCTTTGCAAGAGAGGCGTTCATCGTTTGCATGCCGAACTGCTGTCCGATTTCGATGATTCCCTGCAATTGATGCACTTTATCATCGCGAATAAGGGCTCGCACCGCCGGTGTTGCCACAAGTATCTCACAGGCCATCACCCGGCCCCCGCCAATCCGTGGGAGCAGCGTCTGGCTGATAACAGCCTCAAGTACCATCGACAATTGCGCCCGTACCGTACCTTTCTCCTCCGCAGGGAAGACATCGATTATACGCGTAATTGTCTGTGCGGCTGAATTGGTATGAAGAGTACCGAAGGTGAGGTGTCCTGTCTCGGCGATAGTGAGTGCAGCACGGATCGTTTCCAGGTCGCGCATTTCGCCGATGAGAACAAAATCGGGGTCCTGCCGCAGGGCCACTCGCAGAGCGGAGCTGAATGAATCTGTATCCTGGTGTACTTCGCGCTGGTTAATGACACAATTCTTATGGGGATGGACAAATTCGATTGGGTCTTCCACCGTAAGAATGTGGCCTTCACGTTCGGTGTTGATCTTGTTGATCATTGCGGCCAGCGTCGTGCTTTTTCCACTTCCCGTTGGCCCGGTTACCAGCAAAAGCCCATTTGGTTTGTCCAGGAGTTTGGTGGCGATCACCGGCAGCCCAAGCTCTTCGAGCGTATGCACCTGATAGGGAATCTGGCGGATAGCGGCTGCAGTGCAGCCTCGCTGCATGAAGACGTTTGCCCGGAAACGACACAAGTTTTGTACGCCAAATGAAAAATCGACCTCTTTTTTCTGCTCAAACATTTTCTTCTGCTGCTCATTCATGACGCTGTAAGCCAGTTTGAGCACGTGATCAGGAGTCAACTTTTCGACTCCCTTGGGTACCAGTTTGCCGTCCACCCGGTAGAGCGGAGGTGCGCCTGCGGTCAAATGCAGGTCGGAGGCTTTCATGTCCAGCACCTGTTTGAGCAATTCTTGCATTGAAATCATACGGTTAAATTAACTCCTGAAGTGCGGTGAAGACAATACACTGCCCGCCAAAATCCCATTCGCTCAGTTTCCATCAGTTGATCCAAGCACTTCTTCGACGGTGGTGAGTCCTTCGCGAAGTTTGGTCAGTGCAGATTGGCGAAGAGTCTGCATTCCCTGTTTCCGTGCGAATCGTCCTATTTCGTTTGCCTGTACGTTTTTGATGATCATATCCTGGACTTCGGGAGTAACCGGAAATACCTCATACAACCCACATCGGCCTTTATAGCCGGTATTGTTGCATTTGGGGCAGCCTCTTCCTTTAAATAACTGTACTCCCTCCATGATTTCGGGGGCGACACCCAGAAGACGGCTCAGCTCTTTGGTGTTTGTTTCGACTTCCGTACGACACCCTGAGCAAATCTTGCGTACCAGTCGCTGGGCTACGATGGTACGAACCGAAGAGGCGACCAGAAAAGGCTCGACGCCCATGTCGATGAGACGGGCGATGGTGGCAACCGAGTTATTGGTATGCAGCGTGCTCAATACCAGATGACCGGTGAGAGCGGCCTTGATTGCAATCTCGGCGGTTTCCAGGTCTCGAATCTCCCCAACCATGATCACATCCGGGTCCTGACGAAGGAATGAACGAAGCGCAGAGGCAAAATTCAGGCCGATTCCGGCATTCACATTGATCTGATTGATTCCGTCGATATTGTACTCGGCAGGATCTTCCGCAGTCATAATATTCACATTGGGCTTATTCAGAAGCGAAAGACCTGAGTACAGCGTCGTTGTTTTTCCACTTCCTGTCGGGCCCGTTACCAGAAACATCCCGAACGGTGATTCGAGAGTGGCCATGACATGGGACAACCCGGATTCCGGAATCCCCAGTTTTTTCAGGTCGAGAACGAGGTTCGATGCATCGAGTATACGCATCACGACTTTTTCGCCGTATACCGTCGGGACGGTGCTGACCCGGATATCGACGGTATTGATTCCAATCTTGATCTTTATCCGGCCGTCCTGAGGAAGACGCTTTTCTGATATGTCCAAATCGGCCAGGATCTTGATACGAGAAATGATTGCGGGACGAAGCTTGAAGGGGAGAGGAGAAAGCTCGATCAGTTTCCCGTCGATACGAAAGCGAACACGCAGGATTTTCTGGTATGTCTCGATATGGATGTCACTGGCGCCTTTTGCCACCGCTTCGGTTATCAGGTGATTGACCAGTTTTACCACGGGTGCATCGGCAACCGCCGAGGTTATATCATCGGGTTCTTCCTCTTCTTCCTGCGACAAAACCTCAAGGTTCTCCCCCTTGAGGTCATCCAGGAAATTCTCTGCGGGAGCCTCCACTTTGTAGTTATCGTGGATCGCTTGTAGAATTTCCTGTTCCTCGGTGACAATAGGTTTTATGCTGCATCCTGTAAGGAACTTAACGGCATCGAGAACAAACAGGTTCTTCGGGTCGGAAATCGCAACTGAGAGGATACGGTTTGATTTGTTTATTGCGATGATTTTGAATTTCTGCGCGATATCGGGAGGTACCAGCTGGACTACCGAGGGGTCGAGATCCAGCTCCGAAACGAGGAGGTTTTTCGACTCTATTTCCCGACTGAGAAAGTCGATGTAAACCTGTTCATCCAATATCGCTTTGGTGGCTACCAGAGCCTGAGGCAATTGAACACCGTAGGCTTTCTGGTATTTAAGGCAGTCCAGAAGCTGTTCTTTGGTGATAATCTTACGATCGATCAGCAGTTCGCCAATTTTTCTGGCCATAAGACAAGGTGCATTCCATGAAGGATGTGATGAGAGTGCAGTTTGTCGGTTTGATTGTACCGTTTCGAGCGTTCACTTTCAAGGCATATGGTGCGGGGACTTCCTACATTCCATTTGTACAATTGCCTTGAAAACCGGGCACAAGACAGCCCAGGAAGGCCAAGCTCCCAGGCGTGTTCAGGGAGAAACCTGTACCGTGTCGAGAACTATTCCGCGGGGTGAGACCGCGAAACTGAGAGCTTGCTCGGAGGAAGCAGGGCAGATAATGTTTCGATTGGCTTCCCCGGTCAGGTTGACCGATCCGGGAGGTAATGCGATGCAATATCGTGGGCGAAGATGATTTCTGATGAGCTGTGTCTTCTTCGGATGGGCTCTCGAGACCACGACAACATCGAACTTCTCACGGATACTTGATGCCTGAGTGGAGTCGATCCGTGCCTCTTTGCCGTCTATAAGTAAAAATGCAAGGTCATCGGTTCTGATTTCCCAGGCCTGTACTCCGAGAGTTGGATCATCGAGAATACGAATGCCGACACCCGAAGGCATCCGCGGATTCACCAAGTGCCTGGGGGAAGGCCAGTTGGGTCGAGATCGAGAACTTTCGAGCTGAATTGAATCCAGAACATGCCACTGTATCGGTGGAGGCACTTCCTGACCGGCTTGCGCGGTCAAATATGCACTGTTGCTCACAAGTACCCACGGGTGGCTGGCCATTGGAATGCGGTGGTCGATTTCATGGCAGGAACTGGAGACCACGTAGACCGATGTGTCGGGCGTGATGATACCTATCGTGCTGAACGTGGAATCACCGGTGACTCGGACGTACTGGGGGCGCGAAAATGGGTTGTTTGTTTTCTGATTGGCATACCAGGTCACTGCCGCGGTAATGGCTACCAGAACAAGCACCTTGAGAGCCTGCCGTCCCGGCATTCGCCTGGCTCGTGACAGAATTGCCTTACGCTCCCCCGGCTCAGAAAAGGTATGTCGCTGCCGCGGAGTCATTTCACGGTGTCTTTCGGTGTCGAGCTGAAGGAAAGGGAGGTGACCCACGAAGTCGATTCCCCGGGTTCAAGATCGATTTGGACAAAAGGCTCGGGGCATAAAGGAAATGAAGACCAGAATACAAAGCGATCGGGAGCGGGGTCTGCACCGACGGTGACCTTGCCGCCGGTTCGGATATTGGTGATGGTCGCAAGGGTTTTTGATTCGTGTTCTGCCGGTTGAGCCAGATTGAAAAAGATGGACGTTCCGGGGTAGGTTTTGGTGAATGAAAGAGTCTTTTCCTCAAGTGTTGCCCCAAGGTTGACTATTTGGTTCAGGTGTTTTTCCTTCGGCTGGGGTTTGACCCCAAAGGCCACCCGATATGATGGTCCCGCCGTATCGCCGTCGATAATCACAAAGTTGTGACAGTAATTCTCCGAGGAGAGGTTCTCGGAACCGGTGTTTTTCAACTCGTGGTGGATTTGAAGTTGATTCCGGGCAAGCACAAGCTTCTTGGTGTACTCGTAGCCTACAGAACGGTAATTGAGTTTCTGGTTGAAATCGATTGTGTGGGATCCGACGGTTACGTCCCATTTTCCGGTGTCGGCGATTGCGTAAGAATGGTTGAAAAAGTAGGAGGGGCGAACATCTGACTTGATAAGTGTTCCGACCCCGATTTTCACGAACCGTTCGCCCTCTTGGGCTTTGTCATAGAGCGGAGGGTTCTGCATATCGAACTCATCGGCTGGGCCGATAGCATGTTCCGGATGGAGAGGATCGTGCTTTTTCAGCTGCCAGTGCTGGAAGTACCGGTGCCCTTTATAGCGAACTTCTCCGACCATTCCCGACCAGTTGAATCGGGTTCCCCGGTAGTAACCACGTTCCCTGTCCGGCAGATAAACTTTGACGGCGAGTGATTCGTTGGTAAGCCATATAAAGGGATGCTCCAGTGAATCGGAAAAAGAAAGCGAGGTACGAACAGGCTGAATGGCAGCGTCACTGGATGATACGCCTGCCGTTTTCGGTTTTTTTCCGGCTCCCAGGGGGGTGCCGGGAGAAATCAGAAGGCAGAGTGAAGCCGAGACAAGAGCCGGCAGAACGAACCGACGGGAATACGTTTTCAATGGTACTCCTTTTCTGCGATTGTGAATTGCATTGGCACCGATACCGGAGAGCTTTGTTAAAAATAGATTCACGGCCTCCCGGATGGAAGCCAACGGTATCTGCTGACGGGGCTTCTGAAAGTAGGGACGCAGGAGCGCCCGGGCAGAGAGCGAATTGATGCTCATGGTCTTGTCCGCAATTTTCTGAACAAAAATCTTAACAATCCAAAGTAACTTATTGCATAATAATATGATTAGAGGTGGTCCCACTTCGTTTGAGGCCTTCGGAAGCGGGATTGCTGCCACTTTTTCCAAAGATTGAAACCATTCTTGCGAAGGGTTCGCATTGTCGGTTCGAGTATACATCATCGCGCTGTTGACTGA
>JBEPYC010000296.1:0-5573 GCA_041641555.1 Chitinivibrionales bacterium
CTCACGGCCAGGGGCACAAACGCTTTGGGGAGCTGGTGCCCCAGTCGGGTCCCGAGTCCTCCGGCAACGATGACTGCGCTGGCCTGTTTCACTTTTTTCTCTCGATTATACCGGCGACCTTCATGGGAAGCCCGAAAAGCCGGATAAAGCCCGAGGCATCTTTCTGATCGTAGAACTCGGTGTCGGAAAAGGATGCCAGGTCGGTGAGATAAAGTGATTTGGCCGCAGTCGTTCCCGCAGGCACAATGTTTCCTTTGTAGAGTTTCAGTTTGACCGTGCCGGAAACATTCTGCTGAGTGACATCCACGAACGCATCCAGTGCAGTACGAATCGTGGTGAACCACTGTCCGAAATAAACCAGCTCGGCATACTTCAAAGCCAGTTGTTCCTTATAGTGGTATGTTTCGCGGTCGAGCACCAGCTGCTCGAGACTTCGATGTGCAGCATAGAGAATGGTCCCGCCCGGTGTCTCGTAGACTCCTCGCGACTTGATACCGACCAGCCGGTTCTCGACCATATCCACATGGCCGATTCCATGCCGTGCGCCAAGGTCGTTGAGTGTGTTCATGATTTCCACGGGAGACAGCTCCCGGCCGTCGATCGTGACAGGAATCCCCTTTTCAAAACGGATTTCGACATATTCCGGAGTATCGGGTGCCTTTTCGATCGTGCTGGTCAGCGTGTACACATCATCCGGCGGCTCTGTGCCCGGCTCTTCGAGCACGCCACCCTCGTGGCTGATGTGCCAAATATTGCGGTCCTCGGAATAGATCCGTTTCTTGGACTGGCTGATAGGAATATTCCGCGCTTCGGCGTATTCAATGCATTCTTCACGAGAATGAAGGTTCCACTGGTCGTCTTTCCAGGGCGCGACTATCTTGAGTGACGGATCCAGTGCCATGTAGGTGAGTTCGAACCGCACCTGGTCGTTGCCTTTTCCGGTTGCTCCGTGCGCAACCATCGAGGCGCCTTCCTTGTGGGCGATTTCAACCTGTCGTTTTGCAATGAGAGGGCGGGCGAAGCTCGTTCCCAGCAGATACTCGCCTTCGTAAATTGCCCCCGCTTTGATTGTCGGGTAGATAAAATCGGTAACGAATTCCTCGCGAAGATCTTCGATATAGATTTTCAGTGCACCGGTCTTGATTGCTTTATCATTGAGACCATCGAGCTCTTCGCTCTGACCTACGTCGGCAGCCATGGCGATCACTTCACAATCATAGGTCTCCTTGAGCCACGGGATCATGATCGATGTATCCAGTCCGCCGGAATAGGCCAATACGATTTTTTCTTTTGCCATGCTATTTCCTTTTTCTTCGTGGTGTCTCTGTGGATCGAAGGGTGCCGATCACGTGATACGTGATCATAAGCACTGCTAAAAATAGTAAAAGAACCGGAATGCTTAATCGGGGGGTATGCGCAGAAACAAAATCTCGGTGCACATCACTCCGAGGCAATGGTGCTCTCGCCCGGGGGCGGGAGGGGTAAAAATACTTTGGCGGGGGTACAATAAGCATTTTCTTTGGCAGTGATCGGGGCGCAAAAGGCCTGTTGCGACCCCGCTCAGCGATCACAAGGTGAATGGATGGCTCTCTCGCGTAAATATCAGAATAGTGGTACCGGGTTTTGGGCCTGGCTCACCCATCCCGAGGTCTGTAATTGCTTTGAACACAAATGATCACAGCCCTGAGGTTAACCGTGCCCGTTCACGAGATTAATGCAAAAACAATCTTTCGAAAGTCAAAACGTGTCGATTCCTGGTTTCTGGCGTTTGGTGGGATGAATCTTTATCGCGGGTGCATGCATAACTGCACCTATTGCGATGGGCGAGCCGAGCAGTATCGAGTCCAGGGGGAATTTGGCAGTGATGTCGATGTAAAGGTCAATGCTCCCGACATCCTGAAGCGCGAACTCGACCCCGCCCGGCGAAGAAAACCGTTTCCCGGTGGTTTCGTTCTGCTCGGAGGCGGTGTAGGAGATGTGTACCAGGCGGTGGAGAGTCGCTACTGCCTGGCCCGGCGGGTGCTCGAAATCGTGCGGGATTTCGGCCATGCAGTTCATGTTCTGACCAAGTCAGCACTGCTGGAACGAGATTTCGATATACTCTCGGATATTAACCAGGGTAAGAAAGCAATAATCAGCATGAGCTTTTCCACTGTCGATGAAGCACTCTCGGAGAAACTCGAACCGGGTGTGCCATCGCCAGGCCGGCGGTTAGAAGTTTTGCGAGGCGCCAAAGCCAAGGGAATGGCCACCGGAATGTACCTGATGCCTCTGATACCCTTTCTCACCGACACACCAGAGCAGATTGACCGCTCCTTTCGGGCCGCTCAGGATGCCGGAGTTGATTTCGTGGTTGCTGCTGGGTTGACACTCAAGCCGGGACGGCAGCGGGAATACTTTTTTAAACTTCTCCGGGATTTTGCTCCCGAAAAGCTGCATGATTACCACATAATATACCGAGACAATCCGTATGGGGGACCCGAGGGAGACTACCAAGCGACCCTGGGGCAACTGGTTCGGGCGGTGGCACAACACTACGGCATGGCGCTTCGTATGCCCCGGGAACACTTCGAGCGATATGTGACCCGTGCCGAGCTGGTCTCGATTCTTCTGGAGCATATCGACTATTTCAGCCGAATTCGGGGAAGGACCTCCCCCTTTGGGTTTGCAGCGCACCAGATTGCTCAGAAAGGCTACTCTCCCGAAGAGCTGGCGCTGCTGCTTGGATCGATCAACGGAGTGGGGCCGGTTGTGAAAAAGCAAGCTCGTGAAATCCTCGAGACCGGAACTTGCCGAATGTACGAGCGGTTGCGAAAGTGATCTTTTTGTGAGAGGGAATTGTGAAAACTTAGTCTGGTTGCGCTACCGCTCCGGAATGGCGGTGACGGCCATTCCCGATACATGCCTGCGAACACGTTGCCTTTTCCCCGCACAACGTCATATCCTTACCCCACTTCCAGGAGAACCTCGGCTCTTTCAAGAACTTCGCCGATAATCGTACTGCTCTGATATCCGGATTCCTGCAGATCCTTGACCACTGCTTGTGCCACCGATGCTTCTACACTCATCAGAAGACCTCCGGAGGTCTGGGGGTCCAGCGCAAGCATTTTTTTGTTGTAGTCGATTCCTTCTGCGAAGCGTGTTGACTGATCGACAAACTCCTGGTTCCGGAAGCACCCTCCGGGAATGCAACCCAGATCCGCCAGATCGTAAGCACCAGGGAGCAGGGGAAGCAGGTCGGTATCTATTGCCATGGTTACCTCCGAGGCATCGGCCATTTTGAGAGCGTGTCCCAGGAGGCCGAACCCGGTTACATCGGTGGCGCAGCGGACACCGTGTCGGGACATGATCTCTGCACCAGCCTTGTTCAGCGTATCCATGGTCAAGAGAGCCCCCTCGTATTCCCGGTTGCCGATTTCCTCGATGCGTTTACCTGCAACGATTGTGCCGGTGCCAAGTGGTTTAGTCAGGATGAGCCGATCGCCCGGGCGTGCACCTGCATTGGTGGTGATCCGGCCCGGGTGTACTTCGCCCGTAACCGAGAGACCGTACTTCGGAGGGTAATCATCGATAGTATGTCCCCCGGCAATAACTCCTCCTGCCTCGGTGACCTTATCCTGTCCACCGCGAAGAATCTCACTGAGTGCTTCCAGGGGAATTCTGGAGGCCGGGAATGCAACGATATTGAGAGCGGTAAGAACCTTCCCGCCCATGGCGTACACATCGCTCAGCGCGTTTGCCGCTGCGATTCTCCCAAACTGGTATGGGTCGGAGCAGATCGGTGGAAAAAAATCCACCGTCAAGATAAGAGCCCGGTCAGGGGCGATACGAAACACCCCTGCGTCATCGTGGGTCTCGATATCGACAAGGAGGTCGGGGTGAGAGGGTTTGGGGAGAACACTGAGCGCTTCGGAGAGTCGTGCTGCGGGCAGCTTGGCTGAGCACCCACCATATTCGACAGTTGTCATGAGATCGAAAGCCATGCGAATCTCCCTTTTGCTGACAGGTATCAGAAAAACAGCTCACCCGGATCATTTCCGTTGGGTGATCACATCCAGTAGAACCATCGCCAAATCGTCGATATCGTAGGGCTTCCGAATGACGCCGGAGAACCCGTACTTTTGAGGTTCGGCCATGACGGGGTCATCGGAATAGCCCGAAGAGACAATGGCCCTGACCGATGCATCGAATGCTCGAAGATTCTCCAGGGTTTCTTTTCCTCCCATTCCCCCGGGCACCGTGAGATCTAAAATTACCGCCGCAAACGGCCTTCCGATCCGGCTCGCTTCGCGGTAGATATCCAGTGCCATTTTCCCGTGCTCCGCAAGTGCGACATCGTACCCCAGCTCCTGGAGCGATTCACTGCCGACTTCCCGCACGATATCGTCGTCGTCCATCAACAGGATACGTCCGCTTCCGGCAGTGGGTTGGGATTGGGAAGAGGAGGAACGAGAAAGGGTATCCTGGCTTGCAGGTAGATAAACAGTGAAGGTCGTCCCCTCGTTTAGTTTCGAATGCAGGGTAATGTGGCCACCGTGCTTATTCACGATCGAGTAGGACACGGCAAGCCCCAGTCCGCTGCCCTTGTCTTTTGTTGTAAAGTAGGGTTCAAAGACTTTTCCCATGTTTTCCGGGGCGATCCCCACCCCCTGATCTCCGACCCCGATCCGGACGTATGGTCCGGGATTGAGAGGCAGGCCGGTATCGTCATCCACCTTGTGATTGTCGGCTTTGATCTGGACCGTCCCACCATGGGGCATCGATTGTCCGGCATTAATGACAAGGTTGTTTATCACCTGGCTGATTTGCCCCTGATCGATGTGGCAGGGCCAGAGCTGGTCACCTATTGCAAAGGAGCAACCCACGTGAGAGCCCCGAAGCGCGAATCCGGCGGTCTCCTTGAGCAGTTCACCGATCGGGGCGATCTTTTTGACCGGTGCTCCGCCCTTTGAAAAGGTCAGGAGCTGGCGGGACAGCGACACCGCACGCTCGGTCGCTTTCTGAATTCCCTGCAGGTACGAATCGGCGCTCTGGCCGCGCTCGAGTTTCTTTTTGGCCAATTGTACGTTCCCGACGATTCCGGCAAGTATGTTGTTGAAGTCGTGTCCGATTCCTCCTGCGAGAATTCCAAGGGATTCCAGTATCTGGGCCCGCTGGAGTTCTTTTTCCATTTCCTTGAGGAAGGTAACATTCATTCCGCTGGTTCGAAATCCGATAACTTCGTTTTGCCTGCGGATGGCCGAGAAATTTATCAGCAGAGCCAATTCTTGCCCGCCTCGGGTAATCGCCTTGAACTCGGAGGCATCGGTGGTTTTCCCCTGAAGCACCTGGTCGGTTTTTCTCTCGGCACGTTCCTGGTCTTCGGATTGAAGTATATCGTAGAGACTGATGCCACGCCCGATTTCCTCTTGGGTATACCCCAGAAGTTCCCTGCCGGTCTTGTTAACATAGGTCATCACACGGTCGAGATTCAGCTCGCAGACAAGGGTGGGAAGCAGATCGGCGGTCTCCCGGAATCGCCGTTCGCTTTCCCGCAAGGCTTCTTCGGTGCGTTTGCGGCTGGTGATGTTTTG
>JBEPYC010000297.1:0-5566 GCA_041641555.1 Chitinivibrionales bacterium
ACCCGCGTTTCTCCATCGAGGAGCGAGAAGCCATGGTTCGGCAATCATTGGAGGAAATTGGGAATATCGAAGTCATCCGGTATGGCGGTTTGATAGTGAACTGCCTTGCGGAACTGAAGGCCACTGCTATCATCCGGGGACTCCGGGCACTTTCGGATTTCGAATACGAGTTTCAGATGGCGTTTACAAATAGAAATATGTACGAAAAGGCCGAGACGGTATTTCTTATGCCCAGTGCACGATATACCTATCTCAACTCCACTATGGTCAAGCAAATTGCCCGTCTGGGAGGGGATATCAAAAGCTTTGTCCCCGCCTCGGTGGGGCATCGCCTGGTCGAACGGTTTTCTTCGGCAAACACGAAGTCCACTTCGCCACAAAGCGAAGGATAGCACACGATGATGATGTATCAGCAACCGCGAATCACGCCGGGGGTAAAGGGAATACTCATTGCCTGCGTTGGCGTGTACCTTCTTCAGATGGCTCCTGGAATTGGCCGCTATGTCGAAGGGTATGGTGTTCTGGTGCCTTCGCTTGTCTTCAGAGAGGGACAGGTGTGGCGCCTGGCCACCTACATGTTCATGCATGGCGGAACACTGCATCTGCTTTTCAATATGCTGGCGTTATGGATGTTCAGTTTCGAAATCGAGTCGATGTGGGGAACTCGTCGGTTTTTGACGTTCTATTTCATTGCTGGAATCGGCTCAGCGATTTTCAGCGTCATCATGTGGAACAGCTATATCGTGGGAGCTTCGGGAGCCATTTTCGCGATTCTCTTTGCCTACGGATATTACTTCCCCGATCGCCAGATTCGTCTCTTTTTCTTTTTTCCGGTTCCCGCACGAATGGCTGCGGTGGTTTTTTTCGTCTTGATGCTGCTGGCCGGAGGACGAATCGCGCATCTGACCCACCTTGGCGGCATTGTCGTAGGATACCTCTACCTGAAACTGTATCCGGGTGTCGTTGCCTGGTGGAGTCACCAGAAGAGCATCCAGGATGAGCAGAATCGGCGGAAACGGGCCGAGAACTATCTTGCGCGGGAGAAGTATTTCGATGAAGTCGTTGACCCGATTCTCAAGAAAATCTCCGAGAACGGCATGGAGTCTTTGAACTCAAAAGAGAAATCTATTCTGAAAAAAGCGGCTCAAACCGACCGCGAGCGATTGAAAAAACGGAAGATCCTGCCGTTTGATTTTTTCCGGTAGCGCATTTATCGGGGTAGCGCAAAACTAAAGGCTGCTCCCGTGCCTTTTTCTCCTTCGGCCCACACCTCTCCATCGTGTCGTTCGATTATCCTTTTCACGATGGCAAGGCCAACACCTGTCCCTTTGAATTCAGATTCGCTGTGCAAGCGGCTAAACGGCTGAAACAGCTTGTTTCGATACCCGCTGTCGAATCCCGCACCGTTATCTCTGACGGTATACACCATTCGTGAGCCTTCGTCGGATCGCTGAAGCGATATCTCCGGCTGGGGGGTGTTCGATGTGTATTTCCAGGCATTGCCCAGAAGATTGGTGAGTACTTGGCGCAGGAGGCTGGGATCGGCAAGCTGGTGCATGTTGGGCTGAATGGAAAACCTGACTTTGCGCTCCGGGGCTTGTGACTGAAGTTCCTGGATAATACTCTGGGCCATTGTACTTACATCGGTGTCTACTTTCATAAACTGGTGACGGGTCACCCGGGACAGGTCGAGAAGGTCCTGAATAAGCTGGTCCATTTTCGATGAAGCTTTTACGATGCGGGACAGATACTCCTGAGCCTCTTCTGGCATGGTTTCGCGATAGTCGGTGTGGAGAATCTCGGTAAAACTGCTGATCGTGCGAAGCGGCTGGCGGAGGTCGTGGGAGGCGGAATACGAGAAACTCTCCAGTTCTCTGTTGGCCCGGGCCAGGTCGGTCGTTTGTTTCTGAAGACGCTCTTCGCTGGCCTGCAACTTCCGTTGGGCGATAGTAAGATCCTTGTTTGCCTGCTCCAGTTCCTGGTTTTTCTGGATAACATTCTCGAATGTCGAGAGCAGGAGGTCGATAATCTGGTGGCGTTTCGCATCTATGTGGTACTTTTTCCCTCCATAGAATATCTCTACACCGCCATCGGCCGGCTTTGCACGACGGATTTCCTTGTTGACCAGAACCGATTCGACACGTGCAAGGAGAAACGATTCGCTATATGGCTTGGTGAGGAAATTGTCCGCCCCGCTGGTAAGTCCATTGATGACGTCTTCGGGGTTTCCCAGAGCGGTCAGAAGAATGACTGCCGTGTCTTTGAGGCTCTCCTCGGATTTGATTTTCCGGCAGAGTTCGAAGCCGTTCATACCCGGCATGAGCACGTCGCTGATGACGATTACGGGCGCTGAGTTTCGAAGAAACTGAAGGGCTTCCTGTCCGTCGCGCGCTGTTGTGGTAGTGTATCCGTTCTTTTCGAGCAGGTACTGAAGTTTGGCTGCCTGGGTCGGGCTGTCTTCAACGATCAGGATCTGTTGAGTATCAGGTTGCATCATTTTTTTCTGCCTGGGTTTGCTTGATTCTGGAGATTATTCGCGGAAGTGATCTGGCGATTTGTTCGGGGCTGAGAATGTGCAGAGCTGCATCGAGTTCCACGGCGCGCCCGGGCATTCCGTAAATTGCCGAAGAATCCTTGTTCTGCACGATCGTTGTCCCCCCGTTTCTTCGCATTTCCCTCAATTCCCACGCACCATCGGTACCCATCCCCGTCAAAAGAACTCCGCATGCCCGTGCGCCATAGGTTCTGCTGACCGAGCGAAAAAGAAACGATACGGCCGGGCGAAGTCCATTCTCGGGTGAGTCGGAAGACAGTTCTATTCTCCCATGCGGATTTATTCCCATGTGAAAGCCATCAGGTGCCAGATATGCGTGTCCCGGACGTACCATGACATCCCGAGTAGCGATTTCGACACCAAACCCGGTTGTCTGATTGAGCCACTGCTCCATCCCGGGGAGAAATCCACTGGTGATATGCTGCACGATCATCAGGGCGGCTGGAAAGTCCGGAGGAAGCCCAGAGAGAATCGTCTGAAGAGCAGGAGGGCCACCGGTGGAAGCCCCTATTGCGACTACCGGTACATCCGGCCCTTTCGGAGCCGGAGCGTCAGTACGCTTTTCCTGTTTGTGTATTCCCCGGCGCGTGACTACTTTGACTTCGGCCATTAATCGGACTGTCTTGGTGAATTCGCGCTCAAGATGCTGCAACTGGCCTGGCTGAGATCGGTCCGGTTTTGTGACAGCGGCAAGTGCCCCTGCGTTCATAGCCCGAAAAGCCTTTTCCGCCCCTGCGGCACCGGCACTGGTTTCGGTCATCACGACAATCGGCAGTGCGGAAGTCTGCATGATTCGGGCCGTGGCGTCCACGCCATCAGTACCCGGCATATCCAGGTCCAGTGCGAGGACATCAGGAGAGTGATTTTTGATTTGCTTCATTGCCTGCTTTCCGTCAGGGGCCACGCTCACGACGTCCATACCCGCACGGCTGAGCAGCTCGGCGAGGTATGTGGCTTTGGTCGCCTCGTCTTCGGCTAAGAGAACACGTATCATGCTGGTTTCTTCCTGTCGCTCTCAAATGGTTGCGGTACGTGCGTCTTTGTTTCATAGCGTTCCTCAACAGGTACGCTATTGGACGGGGGTCTCATTCCGGGTTTTCCGGTCATACCATTCTTCTGATTGTTTGTAGTAAACTCATGTTGTCGAATTTGCTTTTTACAATGTAAGCGCTTGCGCCTGCATCGATACCAAGCTCACGATCCTTCTGGGACTCCAGAGCGGTCACGAGAATTACCGGAAGCTCGGCCAGATCCTTATCGGCACGAATTTTACGCGTCAGCTCAAAGCCGTTCATACGCGGCATGTCGACATCGGATATCACCAGATCGAACTGCTCAGTCTTCAGCAGAGCAAACCCCTCTGCACCATCGAAAGCCGTTTTGACCACAAATCCGGAGGATTCGAGAATGCTTTTGAGCAATGTGCGGGATGTAATCGAATCCTCAACAACCAGTATCGACTTACGCAGGCCGATATCCGTTTGAACGGGAGATTTTGGCCCCACCTGCTGCTGGCGGGTTTCAAGACTCAGTAAGTCGGATATGTTAAGAATCGGAACAACTTCTCCGTCTCCCAGGATCGTGCCACCCGCCACCATTCGCACTCTTTCAAGCTGTGGTCCCATTGGTTTCGCCAGAATCTCTCTCTCTTCGATAATCTGGTCAACGGTCAGCGCGACCTTTTTGTCCGCAGACTTCAGGATTACCGTGTGCTTGAGCATGTCATCATTCTTTTTTGCTGCACCGAGCTGGAGTAACGCCCCCAAATCCAAAAGTGCAAGAGTCTCGCCTTTCACCTGAATGGTATCGCGGTTTTCAACTGAACTGATCATGTTTGAGGAGCACCGGAGGACCTGGTCGACAAAAGCGGTCGGAATCATGAAAAACCTGTCGCGCAATCGTACGCGCAAGGCACGAAGAGTTGCGATAGTCGAGGGCAGGACGATACGGAATGTGGTGCCGCTCCCTTGTTCGCTTTCTACCCAGATCTGGCCCGAGAGGCGCTCAACGGATTCTCTGACAATTGCCATGCCGAGCCCTCGTCCTGAAATCTCGGAAACATGCTTCTGAGTAGATACCCCGGAGTTGAAAATCAGGTTCAGTGTTTCGTTTCTGCTCAATCCCTGAGCTTCTTTCTCGGTGATGATTCTCTTCTGAATCGCCGATTGCTTGACGCATGCCGGATCTATCCCGGAGCCGTCATCGGCAATGGTGACCTGAAATTTTGAGTTATCCAGCCGCGAAAGTTGCACCTTGATTCGGCCCGCAGGAGGCTTGCCTGCCGTTTTCCTCTCCTCTGGAGTTTCCAGGCCATGGTCGATAGCATTCCGTAAAAGATGAAGCAACGGTGATTTGAGTTCCTGGAGAATGCGTCTGTCGATCTCGACATCTCCACCCTGGATGACGATATCGGACTCCTTACCTTCCTGGCGAAGCAAATCGCGGGCGTTTTTGGGGAGCAAGGCGGTCAGCGAAGAAAAAGGCAGCAGAGAGGTTGTCTTCATGTGATCCAGATGCCGATGAACCATGGTGGCAAACGATGCACTTGTCTCATGGACGTGTCCAAGGCTGCTATTCACCATCTCCTGCAGGCTTGTGATGTGGGATCTGCTCCATTCAGTCCAGTCGGAAAGCATATCAGGCAAGCTGGCTTTAGCATGTGGCCCGGCTGCACGGAAGAGATGTTCGGTATTCCCGAGTTCATCGTTCCAGCTTTTGAGCTGATCAAGAAGCGACTTCATTTCCCCGCCGATTCGTTCGATAGCCATGCGAATCGTGAGCATTTCTTCGGACTCGCTGAGAAGTTGATCGAGACGGTCCGATGAGATTCGCACCGTTCCAAGAAGTGGGTCGGGCCCTGCCGGGCCGGCAGAGTGCCGTTTCTCGGGCGATGTTTTCGGCGGTGGCTGCTCTGCCCTGTCCTGGGATGGCTCAGCGGTCGAGATCTCGCTCACCGAGCGCGACAAGCGCTGGAGAATACGGGATACGCGGGGATCATGTACTGAACTGTTG
>JBEPYC010000298.1:0-5564 GCA_041641555.1 Chitinivibrionales bacterium
GCAGAAATGCCCGGCAAACTTCGCGTGTGCTCGATGAGCTGCGGCGCCACGGCCCCTTGCCAAAGGGAGTCCCTTTACCCAAGGGCGGAAAACTGACGATCAAGCTTGCTTCCGATGAAGCCCGCCGGATGCTGCCTCGAGAGTTCTCGGAACGAAGAGACCATATTCTTGCCGTCGCACTGGATTTGAAACGCGCATCCCCCGACATTCAGACGATTGTTGTCACAAAAGACGTAAACCTGAGGATCAAAGGCGATGCATTTGGGTTAATGGTAGAAGACTATGAATCGGAGAAGGTCGATATCGAGGAACTCTACCCCGGCTATCGGGATCTTCGGGTCGACTCCGAATTCTTCAATGCTTTCGTGTCTGCCGGCCGCGCAACGCCACCCGAAGAACTCTTTCCCAATGAGTTTGTTACGCTGTGGGACGAAGGTGATTCATCGCGGTGGAAACTGGCCCGATATGACAGCGATACCGGCACGATCTTTCGAATTACCGGCGACGGCAAAGGTAATCTTGGTCGAATTCAGCCCCGTAACAAAGAACAGGTGTTTGCAATGGATGCTCTCTTGAACGAAGACATTCAGATGGTGACGCTTGTCGGCAAGGCCGGGACCGGGAAGACGCTTCTTGCCGTTGCGGCGAGCCTGTTCAAGACGGTCGATGAAAATTCGTTCAATCGTATTCTCGTTTCACGTCCGACGCAGCCAATGGGTAAGGATATCGGATACCTGCCGGGAAGCGTGGAGGAGAAATTATCGCCCTGGATGTACCCGATTGCCGATAACGTCGAGTATCTGATGCGAAGTGAAGTAAAGGGCAAACATCAGCTTCGCGGGTTCAAGGAGCTGATCAACATGGGGATACTGGTGATCGAACCACTGACCTATATCAGGGGTCGGTCGATTCACAACCAGTATTTGATTATCGATGAAGCGCAGAATCTCACGCCCCATGAGCTGAAAACGATCGTTACGCGCGTTGGCGACGGTACGAAGATTGTCATAACGGGCGACCCCTACCAGATCGATAATCCCTACATCGATTCTTCATCCAACGGTCTGTCATACGTGGTCGAACGTTTCAAAAAACAACCGATTGCTGCTCACGTCACTTTGACCAAGGGCGAGCGTTCGCCACTGTCGGAACTTGCGGCCAACCTGTTGTAGCTTGTAAGGGAGGCTGCGGAATTCGATCGGAGCAAAAAAGGCAAGAAGACTGCTGTGCTGGTCTTTTCTGATTCTCTGTGACCTGTCAGCTGAACAGCTCCATCACGTCCTGTTTCTTCAACTGCTTGAAAACGGATGCCTCAGTGGCGATTACGGCATCGAAAAGCGCCTTTTTGCTTTGTTGCATCTGAAGGACTCGCTCTTCCACTGAATCCCTCGTAATCATTTTGTATACAAAGACAGGCTTTGTCTGCCCGATGCGGTACGCGCGGTCGGAGGCCTGGTTTTCGGCTGCGGGATTCCACCAGGGGTCCAGATGAATAACGTAATCGGCTGCAGTTAGATTGAGTCCTGTTCCACCCGCTTTCAAACTGATCAGCATCACCGAAATGGACTCATCGTTTTGGAAGGAGTCAACCACTTTCTGGCGGTTGGCAGTTTTCCCGCTGAGCGTCTCCGAGCGAATGCCGGTTTCCTGAAATGACCCGGACAAAAGCTCCAGGGCGCTGACAAATTGCGAAAATATCAACACCTTGTGCCCTTCGGCAATCAGGTCTTCAAGCTGCTCTTCGAGTTGCCGGAATTTCCCCGATTTACCGCGAAAGGTTTTATCAGCAAGTACAGGATGGCAGCAGATTTGCCGAAGCCGAAGGAGTCCCTGCACGATCTCGATGCGTGCGTGTTCCAGACCCTTCTTGTCGATACTGCTGCTGAGCTGCAGGCGGAACATCTCACGGGTTACATCGTAGAGTGCCTGCTGCGCGGGTTCCATTGTGGAATAGAGAACGGTTTCGGTTTTAGGGGGAAGGTCTTTGGCAACCTGTTGTTTGGTTCGACGCAGAATACAGGGATTGATCAGTTTTCGTAGAAGTCCGGCGCGAGGACTCGCGGGATCACTCTGGATGGGCTTGATGAATCCGGTCGCAAAGTGTCGATACGTTCCCAGCATTCCCGGGTTGAGAAACGAGAAGAGCGACCAGAGTTCGGCCAGCCCGTTCTCGATCGGGGTCCCGCTCAGTGCCAGTCGCCGTTTCGCCCGCAGCTTCCGTATTATCTGGCTGTTTCGGGAAAGTGGGTTCTTGATCGCCTGGGCCTCATCCAGAATGATATAGTTGAAAACGAAGTCCTTGATTTTCTCGAAATCCCGCTGGACTGTTCCGTAGGTGGTGAGAACAACATCGGCAAATCCCATTTCTACCCATGAATACCGTTTACGGTCGGGCCCGTGGTAACGCATAATCCGCAGATCGGGAGTGAATTTATGCGCTTCACGTTCCCAGTTGAACATCAGAGAGGTGGGTACTACCAGAAGCGATGTCCTGGGTTTGATACCATTGGCCTTCTGACTCAATAACAGGGCAAGCGTTTGCACCGTCTTTCCCAGTCCCATATCATCGGCAAGACATCCCCCGAACCCGAATTTCTGAAGGAAATGAAACCAGTCGAATCCGGCTTGTTGGTAGGGGCGAAGCGCCCCCTGGAAACCTGGGGGCAGTGCCTGCGTGCAAACAGAATCGAAATGTTTCAGGGCTTCGGCATAGTCGATAGACTCTTTGTCGGCTTGGCTCTGATACACCATGGCATCAAGAAGGTCCTGAACCGCAGGAAGAGCCGTCCGCCGGAGGCGTAGGGGAGTATCGGGATCTTTGGAATCATAGATTGCCAGCAGCCCGCTGATTCTCTCTACCCATTCTTCCGGGATGACCCCGGTCGATCCGTCACTGAGTTTAACAAACCGGTTACCTGCAATGACGGCATCAAATACGTCTTTCATCGAAGCCTGAATACCGTCGAAAGCCAGGTCCATCGAGCAATAAAAGAAGTCACCTTCGGACTTCATACTGACTTTGAGCGTCGGCTTTCCCTTACGAAGATTGCATGAGCGAAGCTGGTTCTGCCCGAAAATCTCAAAACCGGTCCGCCCGAGTTCAGGTAATTCCGACTTGATCCATCGGCGTGGATCACCCGATGGCGTGTAGTGGGTGGTGTTGTATTGTCGAAGGCCATGGGATTCCAGTGAGCTAATGATCATCAGTTCTCGTGCCTTGGAGCGCATGATTCTCCGATGGAGACCGTCGCTGCACGTAACCAGGCGCTCATGGGAATGGTCGCGCTTATTGAATTCCACCATGGCACCAGCCTGATCGGAGTAAGCAAACCGAAGCTCGACAAGGAAAAAGCCGTTGTGTTCGCTGAGATAGAGTCTACCGACAGGCCGTCCCGAAACCGTTCCGATCGCTTCTTCGGGAATTTCCTGCTCCAGGTCGTTTCCGGATCCATTCGGTTGTCCTTCGGGCGCCACAGCAGGGGCATCGAAGTCTAACCCCATCTGCACGGCCTGATCGGAATTCACTGCCAGCATTGCAGCCACAACATGCTCGCAGGCCCCCCCGTAGCGATATCCGCAGCTGCAGGTGTACTGAACCGGCTGAGCGGGCTTGTTGGAGATAACGGCAGTATGCCGTGGCGAGCCATCAAACGAAGCCAGTATGTCTGGCCCAACAAACTGAAGGTGCTTGAGGAGCTTTTTGAGATGCAGCTGATTACCGGCTTTAATCACCGCCGGAAAGGCATGCTCATTGATAGAAAACGGGGCAAACCGGGGAGCGGACATACCTCTGAAAATAGAACATTGCACCAGTGTTCAGGTGGCTCGCGGATGGGCAAACCGAGGCGGTTTTTCGGGGAAGAACTGGAGCTTTTTGATATCTTTATTCTAAGCCGGGAGAGGCCGCTCGCAAAATTAAAGATTCCGGTCCGGGATTGGTCTGCTACCGGTTTTCGCCTTCCGGAAAATCGATCACGATTCCATCGGTGCGCTGATCAGGCCAGCCGTTATCCAGACGCGTTCCCCCGGGCCCAAGGATAATGCGGGACTTCTCCGTTTCAGGGCTGTTGTCGAAAAAAGCAGGAATCGACCCCGGCCGAGAAAAAGTGTTCATGCTGACAAAAAGTAGGCAGGGGTTGGACAGTTGGTCGGGCTGTGCACATGGCAGTATCCTCGGCTCGTATCCTCGCGTGCCGCTGCGCGCCGGGAGCCCTTCGGGATTCCATTGTGCCAGGGAGTAGTATGTTTTTCCCGTGTTCATCGAACGGTGAAAGGCATCGAGTTCTTCACGGTCGAAACTCACCAGCAGATTGTTCACCAGTTGCTTGAACTTAACGGTTCGAACCAGGTTTTTCACATAACGCAAGGGCAAGTTCAGTGCGGAAGCGACCTCGCGTTCCGGATTGTCCATGCCATACCCGTATCTGCTGCGGACATAGTTGATAGCGGCAATATGGTTAAGGTACCCCCGGTGCGCCTTGGGCAGACGGATCTTCCCGGGGTCCTGTCGATCCAGCGGCTCCATCGTCCCATCGATTACAATCAGTATCCGGTCATGGTTGAGTGTGCCGTAGTTACTGGCGGTACTGAACAGGTATGGCTTTACCGGGTACAGCGAGTTTTCGTTTAATGTAAACTGGCTGATGTTCATGTCATCGCAGTAGCGCGATGAGATACCGGCAAGTGAGATGTGAATCCCGGTGCGGGAGAGCTCAGAGGCGATAGGGGCGATGCAGAACAAGCCATACGAGATGTTCGGGATTACTCGAATGCGAACGCCACTGCCCATAAAGTGACGATACACCGCCATTATGAATCCGAAAACACTTCGAGCATCATCGGCATGCTGACGGTACATCTCATCGGTGAGCGGGCCCACAACCGGGCGAATTTCGGGATGACGCGGGATGGTCGGCCACATACCCGAGGACATAGCCCTGGAAAGACGGCTGGAAGCCTCACAAAAGCGGAGCCAGAGATACACTATCGATGGATGGTCCATCGACTCTTTGCCATATCGGTAGATGTGAGCAAAGGTGGTGAACTGAAGATGCCGGTCGAAAGAGCTCTTCGGATCGTAGACAATTTCTTCCCGAGCGATTTGTGACCGGCGATGGGTGAGTTCCAGCCTCACCCGCTCAGGGATTTCTTGGCGAGGGTATTTGCGCAGGTATTCCAGGAGCATATCGGTCAGATAAACACCCTGTGTGGTGCATTCGGCCAGAATGCAGAATGTTTCGCGAAGGTTCTTCTGAGTGCCGGGGGCCATGATTCGGTCCGGGTCGAATACCATCGGTCTCCCGCGTGATATTCCCTCAAGCAGGTCTCCAATCCCATCGTGAAGCAAAAATGGGGCGGGTCGAACAAACCATTCTTTATACAGGAAATACTCTTTGAGAAGTGCAAGAGACACCTCTGCTTTATCAAGTAATTCCGATATATGCGTTTGGGTCTGGTCGAGGGTTTCCTGTGCCTTGTACTGCTCCAGCATCTCCCGTGTGAGCATCCGGGCCAATGGGAAAACCGCTCGGGTTCTTCCGAAAACATCATCTGAGTGACGCGGG
>JBEPYC010000299.1:0-5561 GCA_041641555.1 Chitinivibrionales bacterium
ATGTATTTCAATGCGAGGGGAATCGCCAAGGTGAAAATAGGGCTGTGCAAAGGACGCAAACTGCAAGACAAGCGGCAAGCGTTGAAAAAAGCCGATATGAAACGCGATATTCAACGCGAAATGCGAAGGACCGAGCGCACGGGAAGGGCATTTGTTCTGGCAGAACTCGGTGTCGGAAGGCTTATGAGCGAAGGCAAGCTCCAGCAGCGCATTTCGAAATTGGTATCTGCAATCGACATGGCCACTCGGGAAACCGATATGCGGGGATGGATCCGCGACGAGACCGTGGCAGGAATTCTGTATGTCGAGGCGGATCCGCATGCCCTTGATCGATTACGGGAAAAAATCCACCGAAGCCTGATGTCGGTACTGGGAAGTGAACTGGCTGCATTTGTTGATGTAAAGTTTGTCGTATATCCAAGCGAAGGCGAACATCCCGATAGAGAGAATACGGGAAGCGAAGAGATGCCCGAACTCCCTACCGAACCGTTTGAGACCGATGCCAAGACAAACAACCTGCACAGTCAATTCACGGAAGCGGTGCGGCGAGGGCTGGATATCGTTGCCAGTTTCGCGGGGATAGTCGCGCTCTCTCCTGCCATGATCACTGTTGCGATGGTAATCAAGAAGACCTCGAAAGGACCAATACTTTTTCGTCAAAGAAGAATGGGGTTTCGTGGGAAGCCTTTTACTTTTCTCAAATTTCGCTCGATGTATGTGGACAGCGATGAGTCGGTTCACCGGGAGTACGTGAGCAAGTTTATAGACGGGAATGCCGAGAAAAACGGTGGGATGTTCAAGATTACCGATGACCCGCGCGTAACGCCCGTTGGCAAATTTCTGCGCAAAAGCAGCCTCGACGAGCTTCCTCAGCTGTTCAATGTGCTGAAGGGAGACATGACTCTGGTTGGCCCGCGACCGCCGATTCCTTACGAAGTAGAGAAATACAAGCTTTGGCATTCACGACGTGTGCTGGACGTAAAGCCAGGGCTTACGGGCCCATGGCAGGTCAGCGCACGGAGTATGTCATCATTCGATGATATGGTGCGAATGGATTTACGATATATCTCGAAGCGATCTCTCTGGGGAGATATTCTTCTGGTGATCCGAACGCCATTCGCGATGTTGAAAGGTGCTGCATAGAAGACTGAGCACAACCCGCACCAGGTAGCATCAGATGTGCTCGATACCATGTTCGATCGATTGGTCCACGAGATGGCCCGCAGAATCACGCAGCCGGAAGACTCGAGTATAGGTTTTTGAGGGTTGACCGGGGAACGTTTCCGTTCCAATCAGATCGAACGACACTTCAGAGGAGGGGACATGAACAGGAAATCTCGTGTGACAATTGGGGTGGCAGTTATGCTGTCGGCGATGTGGTCGGTTACGGCCGAAGAGGTCTCGTCGGTTTCGAAGAACGATCTCACCTGGTATTTCAGCGAACCAGCGGAGGTTGGGCAGTACGCCAATGGCGATTACTGGGTGGTAGGCCCCGTAACCATCGACAGCATTACACCCCATTTCGACGGATCGGTATACGGGTGGGAGGTCAATCCGGTTGCAGAGGGCGGACAGGGACTTGCCCAGGATTGTGGCGGGTTCGATGCGTCGCTTGTGCCGGATGTACCCTACACGGCCTCGCCGGGAGAATCTATCCTCAAGACTGCTCCAACAGGCGAAACGCGTCCGTGTATCAAAACTGCGGCGGTCCTCACGGTTGTGCAAAACGTTCCCACTGACAGTGGGGAAACGGTGTTCAGACCGCCGTATGCCGGCAGCGAGAAACCATCGTATTCCGCAGCAAATCTGCGCACCGATCTCCTTCCTTCATACGACCCGGTTGGTGATGTTGAGACGCTGGAGAAGATAGAAAAACGGTATGGCGATGTTCGGATTGAACACAAGGATGGTCTGCTTGGCCGCGAACTTCATCCTGCCGACTATATGGATGATAACGGCGCTGACATCGGATACCACAATGCCGAAGCATCCATGCGGTTTATGCTCGATGATTCTGTTTCTGAAATCCGTACTGCCCTTGTCGATTACCTTCAGTATGGAATAGATCTTTATCATATCAGTAAACTCGGCGTGGTGTGGCACGATGGGGGAGGACACCGGCCGGGCATGAAGCTCCCGATTGTTTTTACTTCGGTTATGCTCGATGATGACGAAATGAAAACCTACATAGCCGACCAAAACACCTTCAGTGAGGACGTCGGTATATACACCGGCGCTAATGCGGGAATACCCCTTTACGGTTTTGATAAGGGCGGAGCAGGAGAGCGGGAATACTGGGAAGCAATAGTCACTGGTGAGGGGAATTCATCTCTTCGGGATCCCTACGGGTATATCGATGGCGGGACGGAGCCGGGAGGGGCCGACCAGTTCTGTTGCACATCGCAGCCCTGGAAAAATGTCGTGGCCTGCTTTTATCTGATGCCGGCTCTGCGGGAGGTTTCATCCGATGGGGAGCTGTTTGTGTACGCCGAACGCTGGATCGAGCACGGTGCCTGGGCACAGCCTGACCCCTGTGCACCGGCAGGTTCGACAATGGCTGAATATGGCGTCAGTTTTGGTCCCGATCCCGAAAATCCGGGTGATTGTATCCGGGACACTGATGCTTCTGATGGCACCGGACGATTCCCGGATCGGCATGGTGTGAATGCCGATGCAGGACATCGCAAAAGCCCGTTCATTACTGAAATGTGGAACACCTATCGGTCAACAGTAGCGGCGAGCAAACCGATCCCGACTAAAAATGCGTCCGCCGAGCCCCGGAATATCCGTGTATCAGTAGGTTCACGCGGCTTGAGAGTGCATGTTGCGCGTAGCGGCATGGAAGTCCGGCTGAGCCTTCATGATCTCCAGGGACGAACGCTTTCCACACGGACATTTCTGTCCGATGGCATGCCTCGGGAAATAAATGCTCCGTCCCGGGTATCCCGCATGTACATTCTGTCTATCAAAACAAATGATGGCCTTGAAACACGAAAGATATCCTTCGGTCCGAAATAGTTGGATGAGGGGATGCGTGTAGTTTGCTTTCCCGGTAGCGGCCGTAGAGCCGCTATCGGGTTTGCTTTTTTCGGGATGTTCACTTACACAAGGTATTGTCTCCGAAGCAATAGTTTCCTCAACTCGCTCGGGCGAAGGGCACGCCCCAGTTTTTTCGCCCGGGCACGGATTGCAGGCAAAATGGAATGCGCCTGCTGCGGAGATATATCATCGCCAGTGCTCTGGAGAATCGCACGAATCGTGGAGGCTCCGGAGTGCGTGCCGGCGGCAAGAACCGCCTTGCGGCCGACTTGTTCGGGTGCGAATGCCTGGTAGGAGAGGGGATTCGCCCCGAGTGCGGTGCAGTGAATCGAAGACTCGTGGGTGAAGACATCTGATCCCACGACCGGTTGATTCGGAGGGACCGCCAGACCGAGCCGATCGGCGATAGACCGAATGGTTTTGTAGGTTTTTTCCGGGTCAATGCCTACCATTTGTCCCGCTCCGAACCAACAGGCAACTGCCAGTTGCTCCAGTGCAGCATTTCCCGCACGTTCGCCAATGCCAAGAACCGTGCAGGAAAGGCTCTTCGCCCCGCCCCGAACCGCTGCCAGAGAATTCGCCGTTGCCATCCCGAAATCATTATGGGCGTGAAACTCCACCGGCACATCGACCCCGGCATCGATAATTGCCTGCACCATGGCGGTGATCATGTGAGGAAGACCTGCACCGGCGCTGTCTGCCAGGCGTATCCCCCTGGCACCAGCCTGCACGGCGACCTGCGCCAGGCGGCTCAGATACCGCAGTTCTGCACGGGTAGCGTCCTGAAAACCCACTGACACGGTGCACCCGGATGTTCGCACACGATGAATAAGTCGGGGAATCTGCTCGATCGGCCACCTTCTGCTTCTTCCGAATGCGCTCAGAAGAATATCCGAGGCGGGAATTGAAATATGCACAGTGTCGGCATCCGTCCGAACCGCAGCTTCGACATCCTCTTCTTTAGCCCGGCACCAGGCGATATGGCGGCAATTCGGTGTCGCAGATATGACCGCCTGCATGTCCGCGATCTCGTCGACTCCCATGGCCGGAATCCCGATTTCAAGGTCTCGGATACCGAGTTCGCTGAGCGCCCGCGCTATCTCCACCTTATCGTCGGTCGAAAACGCAATTCCGGGTGCTTGTGCCCCATCTCGTAGAGTCGTGTCGATTAAATGAACCATGGTTGAGCAGCTCCCTGTGTCTTTGCCCAATACTCACAAGCAATGGTCAAAAAGACCGCTACGCTATAAGGAACTCCTCAGCAGCGGAGTCGTCCTCGAGTGCATCGAGAATCTGATCCACTGCATCCTGCGTGACCTGCCCATACCAGAATGCATTCGGATAGATCACCATCGCCGGTCCGCGGTCGCATACTTTCAGGCAGCCGGTGGTCGATACCTGAGCATCGATACCACGATCGTTCAATTCTTCCTCGAGGTACTGTACCAGATCTACAGATCCCTTCTTGTTACATACCCCCTGGGGTTCTCCGGAAAGACGAAAAGAATTACAGACGAGAACGTGATACTGAGGCTTCTGCATGCTCGCTCCTTTTGGCTTTTAGTATGAACAGGTGAAGTACCGTTTGATTCCAGCTATAAAGTCAAGGGTTACCGTATTCTCAGGCGCCACATCCTCCGCCGCCCCCGCCGCATCCCGAGCCGCAGCCCCGGGGAGCAGCGCAGGTCATGTAGCTTGGGACCTCTCGTCCGGCAAAAAGCTCCGAAAGTGCCTCATCGATAACTCCTTCGGCGGTGACTACGTCGATTCCTTTGTCTGCAAGAATTCGACGCGGTCGGTCTCCGGCAAAAGAAACCAGCAGCATACGACAGTCTGCCAGTGTCTCGGCCAGCGCATGCCATCGTTGGTCTCCGGCGCCCCGAACCGGTGTTTTCCTTTTCTCTACCAGGCGAAATCCGCTTTCTCCGGGGCCGAAAATGTGGAGCTCGTCTGCCAGGCCGAGATGTTGATTGATGAGAAGACCTTCAAGAGATGCAACAGCTACATTCGGGGCTTCGGAACCTTTGCTTGTGCAACACCTTCCCAGCTCTTCCCGATCCTCTTCGGAAATGTCTTCGCCGATAAGACCAATAGCATCCGCGCGGCACCGGGCGCAGTGCGTCATCTGTGGCATAAACTCCGAAGCAGTGGATCGGACTTTCTTCATGAGTTCATCCGAGGGCTCGGAAAGCTTCTCCGCATCACTGCCCGGAGCGGGATAGACCGGCATGCAGTTCATGATGTCCGCATGCAGTTCTTTAACAGTACGCGCTATAGTCCCGACATGCATGTCGTTGACACCAGGAATGACGACAGTGTTTATTTTCACGACAATATCATGCTCCTTCAAGCGACGCACTGCTTCGAGCTGGCGTTCTATCAGGAGCGCGGCTGCATCTCGCCCCCGGGAGATACGAATGCCGTCCCGGGCCCATCGATACACTCCCTTGCCGATATCCGGGTCCACCGCGTTGATTGTCAAAGTAACATGACTGACCCGGTACTGGGCAATCTCGGGAATG
>JBEPYC010000300.1:0-5548 GCA_041641555.1 Chitinivibrionales bacterium
GTCTGGTACGGCTTTGTGTCCTTATTGTTCCGGTTGTTTCTCATCAAATGGTTTATCAAAAGCAACTGCTGCATGTCTAATTGCATGAAAGCCAAATGCTTACGTTTGGTTGCCGTTACAGCTATTGTGAAGTGGGTTCTTTGCTAAAAAAAATCGGGCTTACCGGGGAAACCATCACTTCAGTGATAGCAGTGATGCTATTCTCAGAAATAAGAAAAGGGGGGGCGCACCTCAAGGGGGAACGATAGGGGGAACGAGGTGCGCCAGGGGATCTTATTTGAATCTATGATATTATGATTATGATATTATGATATAGAGATTACAGTGGGGGAGGGGGTATCTTCATTTTTGGAGAACGCTCTCAGGAATCCAAACGGATCAAGGAAACAAGGGGCCCAGATTCGCCGGGGTGGAAAAAACAGCGATGAGTCCGACCATGGTGGTCACGATGATCCATGTGTACACCGGAAGAACAATTTTTTTCCAGACCATAGTAAATCTCGCTTTGGTTCTTGATGCGCCCTTTTTACTCTATACTAAGTATACGCCAAAATGATGACTAATTGGTCAGTCAAAGGCGGCTAACAATTGTGTGTATTGTTATTATTGTTTTCGAGGTGATCCACGAAGGAAAACCACTCTCGAGATCCCATTACCGGGAGCTACGGCAAGGGGGCCTTGAGAATCTGCATTTCTACTCTCAGAAGTGTCTTTCACTGGAACGGTAACACTTTTTTCTTCAGGCCACCTCATGAATTACGCGCATAGTTTACGGCTGAAGGATGAATGTCTTGTAAGGGTGACAGGGCTTGGAGGCTTTTTTGTGTTTATTATTGTTTGGCTTTGTCGCATTTTAAAGGAATTTCCCCTCAGGCTGGGTAGTTTTGCTATATTTAATAATCCGGTGGCTCGGTAGTATTCTGTGTTGTAGTGAGCATGGAAACTGAGCTGCGCTGTTCAGACCCGCGTCGACCGGGCGCGCTCAACGATCCCGGACCGATGATCGAATCCCGCCCTGAACTCTCACGAACCCGCTTTCGGTGTGTTTTCTTGTGGGTTCGGCGAAAGCCGTTTTGAGCGTGTCGAAAAGTGAAGCAACAGATCGACGCAGCTATCCTGTCCCATGCGGGGGCACTTTGATCTAATGTCGGGACAGCACTTGCATACGGACGGTACGAACGTGTTGGAACCGATGCGGGGTTTCCGTATCACCGTAATAATCGCCGCAAATCGTAGAATACTTCAGGATTACGTCCCTTTTATTTTCACGGATTCACGTTACACCAATCAGAGAGGCAACACTTCTGTATGGCATCCATAATGACCAAAAGTGCAATGGAACAATTGGCAAAGGAACTCGAGTATCTAACCACCGTCAAGCGACAGGAGTGTCAGGAGAAACTGGCGCATGCACGTTCATTCGGTGACCTGAGTGAGAACGCTGAATATGACGCAGCCAAGACTGCCATGTCGCTGAACGAAACCAAAATCAACGAACTGCATGCGTATATGGCATCCGTTCGAGTGGTAGACGATCAGGACATTCCCGAGGGCAAGGCGTTTCTTGGAGCAACTGTTCGCGTACTCGATCTCGACTACGACGAGGAAGAGGATTTCACTCTTGTATGCGGACCCGAAGCGGACGGTGCAACCGGTAAAATCTCTGTCGATTCACCGGTCGGTAAAGGCCTGCTGGGTCACGAAGTCGGCGATGAAGTCGAAATCGAGGTGCCCCGCGGTAAGCTCCGCTTCCGAATACTCAGTATATCCCGTTGATCCTTTGCTGTGTTTTTCCAAGAGTAATCACATCTGAGGCTAAGAGCTCAAGGGCGGGAACGAAAAAGCTCGGTCGTGGGGTGTATTCCCTTTTTCAGCGGTTAAGCCGCAATAGTGGTCTCAGTGAGAGCAGTTCCCCGTGGGCCCATTGCAAAAGGCAGCCTGTATATGCACAGGCTGCCTTCCGTTTATATCGCTCAAAAATGCGCGTTGATTCACTTAGCGGGTGAAGTGAACTGTCTTGACAAGGCTTTTACCGCCCTGGCGAAGTCGTACGATCATGATGCGGTTCGGCACGTTATTACGATCCAGTGCTATGCGCGCGCTACTTCCCTTGCCGTGAGAAGAGGCGAGTTTGTTACCCAGAGCATCGTAGGCTTCCATTCTCCACGATTGCTGCGCCAGACCTTCCCAGGTAATCGCGTCGGGTTGCACGATAAATCGAGGCTCGACATGCCCTTTGCTCACTGCGGGAATTGTGGACACGATATCTGCGTCGGCGTTATCGACGAGAATAACATCATCGATTTCCACCGCTCCACTCTGTGTGCCCAGGTTGAATTCAAGACGCACTGGATTTGCGGGATCTGAGTCGATGTCAAATATGAAATGGTAATTCTGCATGCTCGATGAAAGAGTTATGGTGGTATCGAGATACCGAACATCCGGATCAAGATACTTGATAACTACATTCATCTTCTGGTCGGCGTCCCCCTTCGCATCAAAGAAGAGGTGAAGCTTGTCACCCTGGTTTACCGGAAGGTTTTCCTGATTCAGCTGCATGTGCCAGCCGGCGGTTCCCGGGCTATTGAGCGACATGGCCGCTGCACCCTGGTCGGTATTCAATGTCCCCGCTGCACCATCAGTTGTATACTCGTACCATGTCCAGCTCTCACTACCCAGGGTGAAATCGCCATTGGTGATCAGATTCTCGTAATCCGGTTTTTCACCGACAATGATTGTTATGGGCTCAGATGTATTCGTGGCACCACTGTCATCGAAGGCTTTGGCGGTGAGATCATAGGTTCCGACTTCTACACCGGTCCAGCTATAGCTGTATGGCGAGCTGTCATCGGATCCAAGCAGGTCCGATCCGTTGTAAAATTCGACCTTCGTGATGCTTCCATCAATATCCGATGCTTCGGCGGTGATCGTTACTTCAGCGGGCGGAGCAAAGAGGTCCCCGGTGGATGGACTGGAAATAGTGGCTGTCGGAGCCCGGTTCGGAGTGGAGCCACCGACGTTTTTATCGCCGAGTCCATACAAATAACCATAAAGCGCCTGCTTGCCGCGCATGGTCTGACGAGGGGTAAATTCGCCGTGGGCCCAGGCATAGCGGGTTGGAAAGTAGCCGTCTGACTTTGGCCAATGATCGAAAAATGAAGGATAAGTATCCTGGAAGAGACGTGGGGGACATCCCATTACCATACCGTTATACCAGCAATCATGGTTGAGATAGGGGGTATGACCAGGATGCAGGCCGGGTACCCCATCGGCTTGTCCTGACGTGTAGATGTCAACTACGCTGCGCTTAGATTCCAAACTCGTACTTGCGGTGGTCATCATGATCCGGTTATCCGTATTGCGCCCCAGCCCCCAGTCGGCCTCGAGCATGAGAGCATCTACGAAATGCAGTTTATCCGATCCCTCGGCAACCGAATGCGCGACGATTGTGTGCTGAACCGCGTGGGAAGTCCACCAGTAATTAAACATACCATGCGAAGAGCGTCGCATTGGATCCCATCCCATCCGGTGGGTCTCCTTTGCTTTGGCCTGATCGATCACCGACGCCTTCATGTTGTTCCACAGGTTCTGATAATTCACCGTCTGAGGAGTGTGCAGGTAGGCGGCTACGGCATACAGCTGATTGCCGGTTTTCCCATCGTAGAGTGGGGAATTGGTTCCAGTGACCATAGTGTTGTTTTTAATAATGTCTTCGTACTTGGTATCGCCGGTTATGTTGTACAGGTGTGCCGCCGCGGTCACCCATAAATCTCGTCCTTTCATGCCGGCATCAGTGTAGGTGATTACCTCATCGAGATCCTGTCCGTTGGCGACTTCGATGGCAGCCAGGGCTGAATCCTTGTATTCATTCATCAGGTCGGTATGACCCGAAATGCGGAAGCAATCGGCAAGCATCGCTGCATTTGCGGCACTCACCCAGGCCATCAGTTTCGTGGTGCCTGCCTGATACAGTTCATTGGAGCCCGTGGGATTGGTGATACCTTCTGAGAACTCTGCTCCATCGCGAAGTCGCAGCCAGAAGTCAACAGCAAAGCGAGCTTCATCGAGGACATCCGGTATGCCGTTACCGCTTTCCGCAATGTGCAGGTTATCATCATCGATTGCTCCGTTTGTCAGGATAAACGGCAGCAGCATATCGTAAATAAACACAGTGTTGTATTTGTTCCTGTCCCAGTCGAGTGCGTCGGTGTGTCCGCCCCAGGCGTTTGGGTTGGTTCTGCCGGTTTTATGAGCCGCCCACTGGGACGGTTTGTCCCAATAATCCTCTGTTTCACTATTGGGAAATTCGGATTCCAGAAAGTCGGTGATATAGACAACCGTATTTGAAGGACTTTCGTTTGGAAGGTACAATGGTCGGCGGGGTGTCGGTTTCCCCGGGGCAGCGGTTTCTTGCCCGATACGCATGTAGAAGAAACCTTGTGTTGAAACCTTGTCCGGTGCGTAATAAATGTCGGAAGCGATGCGGAAATCCTCGCTGCACCCGACGCCCTCGATAGCGAGACGATAGGTACCCGGGGTGTTGAATCCGGTGAAATCCGCATTCCAGACCTTGGTGCGCGCGATTTGATTGTTACTGCCGTCTTGCCAGAACGTAACCGTGCCCACTTCCTGGGATTGCTTGCTCGCAACATCGTAGATGTATACCTTATTGTCTTCAGCCCAGCTGAAATCCCGACCGCCACCATCGCCCATCCACAGGTACAGATCGGCCGCCTTGATCGTTGCCGTGCTGGCATATCCGACCAGGTTGACGTGGATCGCCTCCGAACGGGTGGAGAATATATCGTAGGTGAACGTCCTGGTGCTCACGTCCGAATTCGTGCTGCCGTCGATTTCAAGCGTGTAGGTTTTACCCTGTTGCATCGATTGGGGAAGCTTCAGGTAGATCCAGTGATCGTGCACGTATTCATACCGGTAATCACCTCCGGTCCACTCAAATTCCGCCTGCCCACTCATTTTTGTCTTTCGATGCACGGCCGTGGGCTTTTTGCCGCCGCTGTAATTGCCATCATCCGACGATTTCAGCACCCAGTTGCCTGTATTCGTAGCCGCACTGGTATTCAATGGGCTGCCGAATGTTTTTATTGAATTGATCGAAGGGTCGTGGATGATGTTCGTGTACGCATCTGGTCCGGTCGTGGGCTCATGATACTCAACTTCACCGTCGGTGAAATGCAGCAGCAGGTAATCTTTGTCTACAACCTTTAAATCAGCCAATTTCGTTGCCTGTACCATAAACGTGGCTGCTGCACCAATGAGGCAGAGCGCGGCGTTACGAAACAGGGTGTTCCTCTTAGACATGATACCTGTCCTTTCAGAATGTGGTTGGGAGTGATATATACGTGGCAAAATCAAAGCGTACCCTCCTCCTGAAGTGCGGTCGACTGTTTTAGTAAGTCGTGAAAAGCTATAAGCTTCTTTGGGTGTTCTGTCCAAGTCCGCCTGGGCCTCTACGTTCTAATATAGCGCGAAAAAATCAAAGAAGGGCTTCGGATGATCAAAAGTGTAGACAGTCTTGTCCACAGTG
>JBEPYC010000301.1:0-5525 GCA_041641555.1 Chitinivibrionales bacterium
TTTTCAAGAAACAAACAGTATGGTGTGTATGTTGGCCCCCAGGCGGTGAAAACCCGTATCATTTACAATAATTCGTTCCTGAATCGTGCCGGTTATAATCCTGAGGCCGTTATCAACTCCACCAATATCGCCAAAGAACCGATGTTCATCTCTGCCGGGTACCCGGAATTCAATTACTTCGTGAAGCCGGTGTCTCCCTGCAAGACCAGAGGTGAAAACGGAACGGATATCGGCTTGATTACCAAGCAGATGGTCGAAGTCATGGGTACCGACAAAGACGGCGATGGTATCCCCGACGATATCGACCAGTGCCCGGATGTTGCCGAGGACAAAGACGGGTTTGAGGATGTCGATGGGTGCCCGGATTACGACAACGATAAAGATGGCATCTACGATACCAAAGATGAATGCCCGAATGATCCGGAAGACCGGGATGGATTCCAGGATCAGGATGGGTGCCCCGACAGCGATAACGATAAGGACGGAATTCCGGATGTTTCCGATGGATGTCCGAATAATCCCGAGACGGTCAACCAGTTCAAAGACGAAGATGGCTGTCCGGACGAAAAACCGGTGGAGATCAAACAGAAGTTCATCCTTAAGGGTGTGAATTTCAAGACCGCCAGTGCCGAGTTGCTTGAAGAGTCATATTATGTCCTGGAGACGGTCTTCAACAGTCTCGAAGCGTATCCGACGGTTAAGGTCGAAATTGCGGGTCATACGGACAACGAAGGAACCAATGAATACAATATGGCTCTGTCATACGATAGAGCGAAAACGGTGAGGGATTACCTGGTCATGAGAGGTATTTCGCCCGATCGAATTGTCGCACGAGGGTACGGCGAAGAACGGCCGATTGCTTCGAATGATACGGCAGAGGGACGCGCGAAAAACAGACGGGTCGAAGTAATTCCACTCAAGTGAGGAAGGTTGTGGAAAGATGAACACCAATAGGCGCAAGCACAAAAGCTCTGTTTCACGGCTGTCGTTTCTGCTAGGTTTGACCCTCGTCCTTCCTTTCAGCTCTCCTTCGTTTGGGCAAGGGCTCCTGGGAAATGGCGGGTACGATGCTCCCATGTTTCAGGCGGATTTCTATCAGGACCTGACCGATTTTTCTTCGGGACTGGTCAACCCTGCTTTGCTTTACCGTGTCAACCAGGTGCACCTCGATGGAGGTGCATATTGGTGGGCAATCGATAAGGGGCTCAAATCGTGGGGGTTCTGGCAGGTCGCCGGATATTACCCGATTCGCCGAAATCACACTGCGGGACTCACCGTTATTCAGTCCATTTCTCCCGATATTCCCGTAAAGGAAATCGAGCAAGGAACCTGGGTTATCAGGGATCCGGAATCGGGCCCGATGACAACCCGGTACAGCGACACCTGGTTTGTCGGTCACTACGGCGTACGTATTCTTCCCTGGCTCATGGCGGGAACGAACGTGAAGCTTCGTCTGCAGAACCAGTTCGACAGTTTCACTCTCAGTAACTGGCCAAGTGTCGATGTGGGGGCCTATTTCAACCCGATCGATCACTATCGCATGGGTGATTTGGGATTCAGCCTGATGTTCCAGGATATCGTGCCCTCGCGGATTGACTGGGGAACAAAAACCGAGGATGCTGTGGATTCCCAGGGCGACACAACCACAACGGTCAAGTACAAGACGCTTGCCACGACTCGTGTCCGTGCGGGTCTCAGGTACAGTGCTTTTAACGATCAGGCGATTTTCGATATCGAATACGTGATGGATGATGGGCTCGGGTTCATGTGGGACTGGACTGTGGAAAGCGCCGATAAAATCAAGACTATCGATACCACCAATGTTGACACGCTGTTTCGATCGCCTTTCGAAGACATTGCACACCGGATGGCAGTACACGCAAAGTGGCAATTCATTCCGCAGGTATGGCTCAAGGGGGGATGGAACAACAATAATATCCCCTACCTCGGCCTGAATCTCAACATGATGTATCCGCTTCCCGAATGGATCAATTTTCTCTCTATCGACACCCATGTCGGATACAGTTTCTGGGAGAACATTTTCGGGCAGAAAGATGAGCGTGATGTGACATTCATGCTGAAGGTCTCGGGTGATGTCGGGCCGACTCGTGAGCAGCGTGAGTCCAAACGCCTGTACGATAAGCTCATCCTGGCGCCGATGAATGCCTATAACGAAGCAATGAAGCTCTATTGGGCTGGTAAATACTGGCTGGCATCGTTTGCATTCGGTAAGGTTATCACGCTTTTCCCCAATTTTCACTTGAACGACAAGGCTACCTTCTACATGGGGAACAGCTATCGTTTCCTTCATATGAACGATGTAGCACGAGAAGTATACGAAGATGGCCTGGAGAAGTTCACGACTTCGGATATGCGCCCGAATTTCATGTACGGGCTGATGAATCTGGATTACCGCGAAGAAAACTATGAAGAAGCGCTGAAAAACCACGCATTTATTGTGAATTTGTATCCGGAGAGTGATATCCGTTCGGATGCCGATTATCTTGCCGGTGAAATTCATTTCCAGCGCAAGAATTACCATGCTGCAGAGCAACTCTTCGACAAGATCGAACCAGGAGCGCCAGCCTACCTGTATGCTCAGTACACTCTTTCGATTATCAATGTCGAGAACAAAAAGAGCCAAGAAGCAATCAGGAATCTCAAAACAATTGTTGAAGACACCACTCAGGATCCTGCCAAGTTGTTGTTGCTGGATGCTGCGAACCTGAAGCTTGGCCACTTATATTTTGAGGAAGTAGAGCTGAGAAAAGCGGTGGAGTCGTATAAACGAGTAACACCGGGGTCAGCATTTGGCGATGAAGCCCTTTTGGGTATGGCATGGTCGTGGATCAAAGTGAACCAGGCATCGGTTGCCCTGCCGGTCCTTGATCAGCTCATGGCCTCCTACCCGAAATCGGCGTTCATTCCAGAGGCATACCTGCTCAAGGGGTATGCAAACATGCTCATGAAGCGGTACCCGACGGCGAAAAACATGCTCGAACAAACTGTTGAGCTGTGTCAGGCCGACTATATCACCGAGTCTGATGTGCAGCAGCGCAAACAGCAGTTCAGTATCGCCGAGCAGGAATTCGAACCGACTGGCAATGAAATCCTGAAAAATGCTCTTCGGCGCCCGACAGACCGCGTTCTTGCCGAGCGTGACGACCTGAAGCAGGAATACAATCAGTTTGCTCAGGAAAACGAGAACTTCTTCAATTATATGTTGCTTGCCAAGGAGCATAAGAAGTTCCTCAGACAAAAAGAGCAGATTCTCATGGATGCCGAGTATGCGCTCGCGAAGGTGGTCAGTCTGATGGGCACTGAGCGGGAATCGCAGAAGATGCAAAAAGAAAAGCAGAAGATCGAAAGTATAGACGAAGAGATCGAAAGATTGAGAAAAGAACTCGAGGAGGACGGAGAATAGTCGACTGCGACTATCTCCACTCACTCCCTTCGTAGCCTGTATAGCCCCAGTAATCTGAGGCTGGTGAAGGGAGATGTCGAGAGTCCCCAAAAGGAGGTGGCGGCTGTGCTGCCACTGCGGGGGTGTAGTGCGCGACTTTGCCGCGCAAAATTTGCCCGCTCCCTTACTCGTGTCCCTGCCGGTTACTTATATTGGGGGGGTAGCGATTAAGCGGGTAAGTTAGGCTTTTAACCTTCCCAAGGAGCCGTTGTCGATGTCAAGGCACGTAATGAAGACAACACTCAAATGGTGTCTGGTGATTCTCACGCTGCTGGTTGCTGTTGGAAGCACCGTAGCAAGAGAATCTGAGTACGAAAAGAAGATGCGCAAGCTTCGTGAGCTTCAGGAGAAAAAACGAGCGCTCACGAGTAAAATGCAGAAGAAAAAGGTTGATACTCAAATCAGCCGTGAAAAACTCGATGAAATTATTCAGCGGTACGAGAGACTGCTTTCAGGGTGTCAGGGTAAAAAAAGTCAGCGTTGCGCCGATGTAATGTTCAATCTGGCAAAGTTTTACTACGACGAAGGCCGGGATGATTTTGTAAAAGCCAAGGAATCCTACGAGCGGAAGATGGATCAGTGGGAGAGGACCATGCAGGGTCCGGAGCCGATCAACCCGATTCCTGACTACTCCAGATCACTGAACATGTATCGTCGGTTAATCGAAACCTACCCCAGTTTTTCCCGCAACGATGAAGCCTACTATCAGATCGGGCATATTCTTCTGCTTGCCGGCGAAATCGACAGTTCCCGGATGGCATACGAGGATGTTGTAGAGGAATTCCCCAACAGCCCTCGTGCTTCTTCGGCTCATTTCCGCCTTGCCGACTTTGCATGGATGGACCATGACAACACCAAAGCACTTCGGCACTACGAAAAAGTCAATCGAAATGAAGTGACCACGGAAACCTGGGAAATGGTTGTGTACCGAAAGGCCGAAGCGTATTACAACCGTGCAGAATTCGACCGGGCAGTCGAGCTGTTCCATGAATATGTCGAAAAATGTGATGCGGGGGAATTTCCGAAGCAGCAATTCCGGGACATGGCGCTGGAATACATGGCGATATCGTTTTCGGATATGCCTGATGGAGCGAATGAAGCGATCAAGTTTTTCAAACGTATCGGTCATCGACCGTACGAAGCCTATGTGATCTACACGGTTGGGATCAAAAACCGTGATCACGGTCAGTTCGACAATGCCATTATCGCCCTGAGAACCGCCCTGGATCATTATCCCTATTACAAGGACGCTCCTATCGCGCAGCACAAACTGGTCGAGTGTCTGGTGGTGAAAAAGGAGCTCGAAGAGGCTAACAAGGAACGGGAAAAGCTGGTCGATAAGTACCAGCCGGGTACCGAGTGGTTCTCCAAGAACAGCGGTGAACGAGTCATTATCGACCAGGCGAAAACGTATGTGAACAAGGCCCTGTCCAACATCTGTCTGTATTACCATGCCATGGCAATGAAGAAAAAGGACAGGAATCTCTACGAGAAGGCTCTGAAACGGTATAACGAATTTTTCGAGAAATTTCCCAACGATCTCTGGCGCATGTATGAGTTCAAATACAATGCGGCTGAAATCTACAATGACCTGAAACAGTACGGAAAAGCTGTTGACCTTTACTGGTATGTAGCCATGGAAGACCTCGATAAGTACCCGGCCTACAAGGTGCAGATCGACAGCCTTCTCTACGATGACCCCAAGGAGTACGAACAGGCGGTGCAGAAGGCCGAGAAGACCGGCGCCATGGCGGTTTCGCAGGCCGATGCAGGATATAACGCGATAGTAGCTCTCGATAATGCGCGTAAACGAAAAATCGCAATGGATAATATTTCGGAGACAGCGGCCTACAGTCTGCCTGAAACCCAGAAGATGGTAAACTATGTGCAGACCTACGCAAAGCGTTTTCCGGAGAGCAAAAATGTTGTCGATCTGATGTATCTGGTTGGTAACATGCATTATGAGGCCAAAGCACTCGATAAGGCCGTTGCTATTTTCGAGGATATTGTTGAATCCTACCCGAAAACTCCGCTGGCTTCCAAATCTTTTCGTATGCTTGCC
>JBEPYC010000302.1:0-5520 GCA_041641555.1 Chitinivibrionales bacterium
TTTAAGTCATCGCAACTCCGGTTCGATTAAGCACCGTAATAAGACTGTGCTGCGAAAACAACGACAGCAAAAAAACTCAACCGTTTCCGCGCGGTCATCGGTTCTGGGTGCGGACTCGAGTAAAACGGTTTGAAAAGGAGCGTTTGCCGTTGATAATTATCCGTGCATTGTTTTCGATACCCCGTGCGGCATCCAGAAGACCCGCGGGTCCATCCGAGGAAAACATGACCCAGTTGGTGATCAGGTAATCACCACGTGGAAGGTCGTTGATCGAGAGTCTGAACCCGCACTCGGCAATGCCGGACCTGCTCGAGGGACGGTTCAGGAGATACCCGCTTCCACCAAGTAGAGAATCGGGCATGGTGGTCTGAAGTACCCAGCCATACCCGGTCGTGCCGTTATGAACCGACATAAAGCCGTTGTTGGGCACGGCCGGAATCAGTGTGTCGACCGGTTCGGGACTTCCCAAAGGTATGGTGACCAGGTGTTTCGGGACAGTAAAGGCATATTTTTTACCTTGAGCGCTTATGACAGGAGTCATTTCGATGAACGCATCGCGGAAAAAGTTTCCGAATCGAAAAGGCATATGCACAAACACCGGCACGCCCACGACCTGAGGATAGCAGATCTGGTTCACCGCGGCATGGCTTCCCTTCAGAAAGCCGAGTTTGAGGTGAAAATCTCCCCGCCTGATGAGGCGGATCGGGCCCACTTTGTAGCGCTTCACCATGCAAACCAGATTCTCTTCATCGAACTGGACAGGCAGCAGCCCCCAGAGGGCTTTGAGATAGATCCATATCCGAAGCTCATGGGTCAGATCCACATACCCGACTTCACCAGGCGGGCGCACACCGGCACGGGTGAAATGAAATCGTTCGTGACCGAATTGCGCATAAAACCAGGGAGTCTCGATCAGTTCGCGATCATGATTATAGGCAATGTACTCTACCGATGAAAGCTCGATCGAAGGATTATCGTGCAGATAAACGGTGCGGGATTCACGCCCTCTTCGTATCGCTATCGAAATAGCCTGGTCTTTTTCCGGTCCCGTGCCCGCGGTTTCCCTGAGTGCATCTTCCCAGAGAAATACAATCTCATCTTCCCGGTCCAGGAGACCATTTCCCTGCTCCGGATTTGCGTCTTCGCCCTTATCACAGACGTACTCCCCCACTTCGGTGACTTCATCCACCTGAAAGGGTATGGATACCCCCGTGGGGTCGGTCATCCGAAGCCGCTGGATGGGAGTACCGATCATCGAAGGGACCATCTGACCGGTAATGACCACAGGCTCGGCGGCGGCAAAGCCGTGAGCCGTCAGAATGATACTGGCAGCGACTGCAATGACACCGCCAGGCAAAGAGCGAAAAAGCAAAGAAGCCATAATTCATTAAATTACTATAACTTCTGAGCCAATCCCAAAAAAAAATCCCCTTTCGCAGCGTAGTCACCAGTCGAGACCTGATCAATTCTTTGGTTGTCCCGTTCACAAAAAGACCTCGGTGCCGCGAGTCGGATAATATTTTCATTGCAATCCCCTGCGGAAAAAACACCCCGCCTGATAAGCCTGCCGCCCTCGTGCGGCTTTGTCGAAAGGACACTTTTTCATGCCTAAAATTTCTTCGCGCATTCTTACGACCACATCCTTTCTTTTCATCGTGTCAATGCTTGTGGTGGTGGGAGGATGCTCCGGGTCTGCCGGCAGCAATGAAAACCTGACAGCATACGCCAGTATCCCCCCTCATGCGTATCTCGCTTCCGCCATCGGTGGAGACCGGATCGATGTCGCCGTGCTGGTGGATTCATCCCAGGATCCTCATACTTTCAGCCCAACGCCCTCGCAGATGACCAAACTCTCCCGGGCCCGGCTCTATTTCATGGCCGGAATGCCTTTCGAGCACTCCATGAAACAAAAACTGACCAGCATCGCAGACTCGGTGGTCATTGTCGATCTGCTCGATGTCGTGCCCGGAACACACGCCTCCACAGAGGATTCTCACGCTCATCATGACCATAGTGGCCATGGGCACGGCGATCACCAGCATGGACATCATCAGGAAATCCACTCAGACCATGCAGATCAGACCTCCCACGGGCACTCGCACGGGGGCCGCGACCCGCATGCGTGGTTGGATCCCCGTCTGGCGACGTTGCAGGCAAAAGCAATCAGAGATGCTCTCATCAATGCCGATCCCGAGGGTTCATCCGTTTACAAGGAAAACTACACTGCACTGGCCGCGCAGCTGGACACTCTGCATCAGATGATTGCCGATACCCTGGCCCCGCTCAAAGGAAGCCTGTTCCTGGTATTCCACCCGGCCTTCAGCTACTTTTCCGATGCCTATGGGCTGGAAATGGTGGCTATAGAGTACGAAGGCAAAGAACCGAGCGCAAAGCATATGGCCAGAGTGATTTCTCTGTCTACGGACAAGAAAACACGCGGTGTTTTTCACCAGCCTCAGTATGCCGGAAAGGCAGTGAATACCGTGGCGAATCAACTGGAAGCCTCCACGGTGATGCTTGACCCTCTCGCAACGGATTACTCAGCCAACCTGCTTCAGATGGCCGTTCGCATCCGGGAAACGCTGATGAACGGGGAGGAATCGGGTGAGTAGTGTCGTTGAACTCAACGATGTCTGTTTCTCGTATTACACCAACGAAATCCTTCACAATGTCAACGTGCTGGTCGAGGATGGGAGCTTTGTTGCCGTGGTGGGTCCAAACGGCGGCGGGAAAACAACGCTTCTCCGGCTGATCGTCGGACAAACCGCCCCTACGCGGGGGACGGTCCGGGTGCTCGGGTCGAACCCGCGCCTCAGCCCGCCGCCGGTAGGGTATGTCATGCAGTCGCTCATGTACGATCCTGCGTTTCCCGCTTCTGCTATGGACATTGTGCTCATGGGCCGCGCAAACAGACACCTGTTCGGCCCATATCGCGCGGCCGACCGCGATGCAGCACACGAAGCACTCCAGAGAGTCGGTATGGACGGCACATCGAGGAAATCTTTCTCGGAACTCTCCGGTGGCCAGCGGCAGCGAGTGCTGATCGCACAGGCACTTGCCGCAAACCCACGCATTCTGCTTCTGGATGAACCGACGGCAAATGTGGATCCCGAAGGAGAGCGCAGCATATTCGAGCTCCTCGGTAAGCTTCGCGAGTCAATGAACATCATTGTTGTGTCTCACAACGTTAATGTAGTGGTCGGTGCGGCGACGCATGTACTTTGTGTGAACAGGACTGCAGTCATGAATCCTCTGGACAGTCTCAATCCCACGCTGATCGATGCCGGAAAGAACACGCAAACGGCAATCCTCCAGCACGCGATGTCGTGTCATGTGCTCGATCCATCCCGGGCAATGCAGACTCCTCATCTGCACGAGCACCCCGGAGAATCCCGATGATCGAATTTTTTACCGAGCTTCCTTCGTACAGTTTTCTTCAATACGCACTTCTTTCCGGACTGCTTGCGTCGGTGGCCTGCGGTATTATCGGAACGTTTACCGTCGTCCGGCGATCTACTTACGTTGCGGGAGCGATTTCGCACTGTGTACTGGGAGGAATGGGAGCTGCACGCTACTTTCAGAGGGTTAACGGCATCGAGTGGTTCACTCCGCTTCTGGGAGCCGTGATCGCGGCTGTTACCGCGGCGCTGCTCATAGGATGGATCACCATCTACGCTCAGGAGCGAATCGACACCGTCCTCAGCGCCATATGGGCACTCGGCATGGCACTCGGAGTGCTTTTCATCGCCGCCACGCCCGGGTATAATCAGGATCTCATGAGTTTCCTGTTCGGAAACATCCTGATGGTATCCAGGGAAGATCTGGTACTTATGGCGATCCTCAATGGAATTATCGTTATCACGGTCGGACTGCTGTTCAATAAGCTGCTTGCCATATCGTTTAACGAAGAGCTGGCGGCGACACGAGGGATCCGCGTTGGTCTCTACACTCAGATTCTTCTGGTTCTCACCGCCCTGACGGTGGTTTTGCTTGTCCAGATTGTTGGTATCGTGCTGGTTATCGCTCTCTTGACCCTTCCCGCCGCAACTGCATCACTCCTCACCCGGCGTTTTGTCCCCATGACAGGTATTGCGGTCGCTCTTTGTGCCCTGATGACCGTGGGAGGACTCTCTCTGAGCTATGGCCCCGAGCTTCCCGCCGGCGCCATGATCATAGTGGTGGCAGGTGCACTGTACGTGGTAGCTCTTGCCGTCCGCAACGGCTTCCGTCACTTTCTCGTCAAGGGCAAACGGGCACAGAAATCCCGGCCTTCCTGACAAACTCATCTGAAATTTTCAAAACAGGGATCTCCCGCCGCGGCCTGCGAAGCAGTAGTGGTTAATGCATCGACAGCCAAATTGAAGGAGGAGTAACAGGAAACAGAAAGGAGACTCCGGATCGTTTCCTGCGGCATATCGATGTCCGGCTCCATGGCCGGGCGGAAGATCAAGAAGAGTGGACACGGACGACTTCCTATGCTTTTTGTCCAGCCCTCGAGACTGCATGCACGGATACAACAATCTGCAGAAACATGTCCGCGATGGAAAGATACGCCCATTCTCTCAACGGCCTGTCTACGGGCCAATGCTGAACGGTTCATTGGAAGTGTCCCCGAAGCAGTCGGTGCCACCCTCGATGCATTGAAAGAAGTCAGATATCTTTATTCTGCAGCTGGATGACCGCGTCGAAATGCTGGACTGTGTATCCGGATTCACCAGCGTCCCGGTTACCGGCCAGTAAAATGTCGTGAGACCGGTCGCACTCACCAGTAACCCATTGATCGGAGAAATCCTGACATAGTTATCCCCATCATCGACCGAAAGCGAGCACATTACCGCCAACACCCGGCTGGTATCGGCTTTCCAGGTGATTTCCAGCGTATCCCCTATCCCGTAGGTCTCTCCCCCATTGGGCGAGACTACTTCGATCGGAAGAAAACTCTCCCGCGGCACGATAGAGAACATGCCGCTCTGTCCGTACAGGTTTTTCTCGTAATAGTACTCGATTCGGATCATGCACTCATTGGACACAAGCGGAATCTTGCGGTTCAACCCGGTCACGCTGAGACTCTCGGGTATCGTCCAGACAAGATTTCCCCACTCCGGATCGTTCTGGTTGATGGCTGTGGAGAGAACCGGGTACCAGGTGAGTCCCCCATTTGAGGTAATGGCAATATTTACGGCACTGATAGACGGGGAGCCAGCTCCGAGATGCCACCGGATACTCATTTTCTCGCCGGGCCGATAAACATCGCCTGCCCGCGGCCGGTCAATGACAAACACAGTAGTGTCGGCGGTGCACCGCTGGTAGGTGCGCCACGAGGGATCCCTTGCATTCAGAAACTGCCGCAGTTCACTGTCCAGATCACACAGAGTATTACCCCTCACCTTCAACGTCCGCAGATCACTGAGTAGCGGGAATTCCGCAGGAAGAGCACTGATTTTGTTGCTGTCGAGTAACAGCACCTTGAGCGCCGGAAGCGAGCAGATCGATGCCGGTACCGAGCGCACGAGGTTACCG
>JBEPYC010000303.1:0-5495 GCA_041641555.1 Chitinivibrionales bacterium
ACCATGCCGAAAAGAAACGGACTGGATGTTCTGAAGGATATCAAATCGTTCCGGCCTGATCTGCCTGTTCTGGTCCTCAGCATGCATCCCGAAGAACAGTATGCCGTTCGGATGATCCGCGCAGGTGCAGCAGGATACCTGACCAAAGAACGCGCTGCAGCTGAACTCATCAGGGGTGTGAAAGTCGTCGCTTGCGGTAAACGGTATATCACTCAGAACGTGGCCGAATACCTTGCCGAACATATTAGCCCTGCAGAATCGCGGCTTCCCCACCAACTCCTGTCGGATCGTGAATACCAGGTGATGCAACTAATCGCCTCCGGGCATACCCCGACCCGGATTTCTCAGGAGTTGTGCCTGAGCATTAAAACGGTGAGTACCTATCGCACGCGCCTGCTTGAGAAACTGGGAGTGCACAGCAGCGCAGAAATTACCCGGTACGCTCTTCAAAACCAACTGGTCGACTGACCTCACACCTGTAGGACAAACACTTACACATCTTTCAGACATGCACCGATAGTCAGTTCTGGAAAAGCTCTATACAATAAGAGAGGACTGATTATAGAGCCCGGTGCAGTACGTCCTTGCATCTTATCACCCAGACATGCTGTGGCATACGGGTGCTTATTGCTCCCGATCGATGCCCGTACGGCTGCGGACATGCGTCTGAGTAACACCACCAAAAGCCCGTTGACCTGGCCTTTATAGTCCCGAGAAATCTCAACTCCACATCTGCCTGGAGGATCTATGCTGAGGAACCTGACACTGAATCAGAAAATTGGCGGGGGATTCGGAATTGTCGTCACACTTCTTGTGGTGGTGGCACTGTGCTCAATTTTCGGTCTTGGCGGTGTCGTGAACAATGCCAGAGAAGTCATTGGAGGCAATAAACTTGCTTCGGAAATAACACAACGGCATGTCGATCATCTGGAATGGGTAAACCAGGTAAATGCATTGATCACCAATCCGGAAGTAACCGAACTTGACGTCCAGACTGACCCACATAAGTGCGCGTTCGGGAAATGGTATTACGGCGAAGGTCGTGATCATGCCGAAAAGCTTGTTCCGGCGCTTGGTGAGCACCTGGATGATATCGAAGAGCACCACAATTCGCTCCATGCATCAGCGGTGGAGATTTCCGAACATTTCAAGCAGGCAGACCTGGAGTTGAGTGCGAGTCTGGAAGCCCGCAAAGGCGACCACCTTCGGTGGGTAGCCCGGGTTAAAGATGCTCTTCTCAGCGGGAGATCAAGTGATATCGATGTCGAGACCGATCCGAACCGGTGCGCATTGGGACAATGGCTAGTATCTTCCGAAGCCGAGCACCTGGCGCGGAAGCATCCGGAAATAGGCACACTTATCCGCCAGATCGACCAGCCACATCGTGAACTTCATGCCACCGCAGATGATATACGAAGCGCACTCGATTCCCACCGGAAAGCCAGCGCAAATAACATCTATACCCAGGAAACTCAACCGGCTGCAGATGCGACTCTGGCTCTGATAGACAGGATTATCGACAGGAATAACCAGCACGTCAAAGGCATGCTCGAAGCAGAAAAGATTTATGCCAACAAGACCGTACCTGCACTGCACCAGGTAGGGGGCCTCCTGCAGAAAATCGTGAACACTACTCGCGAGAACATTCTGACCGATGACCAGATGCTTTCGGCAGCTGCGGGCACCCGCATTCTGGTTATTATCTGCAGTTCTATCGCAGCCATAGCCGGTATCGGGCTGGCGGTTGTCATTGCAAGCGGCATTTCCCGGGCACTCAAGCCGATCATCTCCGGGCTTTCCAACGGTTCGGAGCAGGTGGCTTCGGCCTCCGAACAGCTTTCTTCGTCAAGCCAGCAGCTCTCCGAGGGTGCCAGTGAGCAGGCCTCGAGCCTCGAGGAGATCTCCAGCAGCCTCGAAGAGATGTCCTCGATGACTAAACAGAATGCGCAGAGTGCGAAACAGGCAAACAGTATGGCAGCCGAAGTCAGCTCTAATGTCAATGACAGCACCGAAGCAATGGGGGAAATGTCCGATGCTATCGGAAGGATCAAGACATCTTCGGACGAAACGGCAAAAATCATAAAGACCATCGATGAAATCGCCATGCAGACAAATCTTCTGGCTTTAAATGCTGCAGTCGAAGCCGCTCGGGCGGGCGAGGCCGGGAGGGGTTTTGCGGTTGTTGCCGAAGAAGTACGGAATCTGGCCCAGCGGTCTGCTGAAGCAGCAAAGAACACCGCAGAGCTGATTGAAGGAGCACAGAGAAATGCCGAAAACGGCGTGAGTTCTTCGGAGCGCGTTGCCGGCATGCTGACATCTATAACCGAAGGTGTGCAGAAGGTGACGCAGCTTATCGACGAAGTGAGTGCGGCGAGTTCGGAGCAGTCCGAAGGAATCGAGCAGGTAAATACGGCAGTGGCCCAGATGGACCAGGTCACCCAACAGAATGCCTCAAGTTCCGAAGAGTCGGCATCGGCAAGCGAAGAGTTGTCGTCTCAGGCACAGAGCTTGAACGAAATAGTGGAACAGCTGGTTATCCTCACCGGCGGTACCCTCAGGCAAGGCGGTGGTGGGTTGGGGCGCATACCGAATGCGGGAGGCGGCAGACGTATCGCTCACGTTTCCGCCGGAGAGCAGAAGAGGCTTGCCCCGGCATCGACCACACATTCTCGTCGAACAAGCACCAAACCGGCCCCCACAAGAGAACAATTTTCAAAGGAACGTACCCCTGAGGAATTGATTCCATTTGATGGTGGAGATTTCTGATTTCAAGGAACACCGGCTTATTCAGAAAGGCAATCAAGAAGCTGTCCGGCGCCCGCCTCGCGGGCGCCGTTTTCGTCTGCAATCCACACCGAAACGGCGGAGGGATTAACGAGTGTTGTACAATCTGCTGACAAGATCAGACTCCTGGCAGCATTCACATACCGTAACACTTCCCTGTTTGTTGCAAACCAGATTTCATTGGAGCATTCCCCCGTCAGCTCTCCGAATTCGCTGATTACATCCCAGTTGTCATCGCGGTCGAACTCATGACTATGGCCCCATATATAGAACAGACGAAGCCGGTCCGGGCGATAATTTAAAAACGTCTCCGTCTTTTCGAGCAAGTCATCATTGTGATGACACGTGGCACCCCATCGGTAGTAGTCTTCGGGTAAAGTCCACCCCGGCCTGGTCTCGATCGTTCGTGCATACTCGATCCCCGCAGCCTTGAGCAGCTCGATTACCTCTTGAGAATACTCCCCGTAGGGATAGGAAAACCCGGTCACAGGATATCCAACCAGCTCTTCCAGTGCACGTCTGTCGTCCAGAAGCTCCTGTAAAATCCTTTGGCGGGGAATCTGCGGTAAATGGGGGTGTGAAACCGTATGACAGGCTACTTCGTGCCCGGTAAACAGTTCGGCAATCTCTTCCGAGTCCAGATTCCCTTCTTGGTCAAGCTTACCGCTATTCAGGTGAAAGGTCCCTTTCAAACCGTGCTGGTTAAGAATATCCACCAGCTCACGATCGGCCACCGTACCATCGTCGTAGCTGAGTGTGATTACCTTTCGCTTACCTTCGGGGAAGGTCCAAACCATATGCTCCACTCCTCCATATGCATCAACTGCGTACCGTACTCATTTCCGGTCGAATCCATCGACAGAATCTGGCACAGGCGCAAGGGCAGGTTTTTTCGGGCAACGACCTGGTTATGCTCGCTGCGTGCCGAGCCAAAACTCGAACAACGGGGAAGGGGAGCCGACCGATGTACGGCGGGGGGGGATTTCACCGCCCCGAGATTCCCCCGTACCGACCAGTCAGTACTTCAGGAACTCCGGGAAAGCAGGCAGCTGGGGGACGTTTTCATACCATTCCCGGTTGTATTCGTAACGGCGCTCGGCTCTCCATTTTCCGGTGGTGATTTCAGTCAGGAAATCATCTGCCCGTATCGATGCGGGTTCCTGCTGATCCAGAAGGGACGTCAGTGTCGCCTCTGCACCGGGGTATCCAAGTTCCTTAAGCACTACCCATAACTCGATACTGCTGGGGGCCACCTTATACACCTGGGCAGCATCCCAGATATCGGATCTGAGATAAGCACGCAGAAGCCGCGGCCTGACTGCTCGTGGCCGTTCCGATAGTAAATAGTCCAGCTCACCTATGGCACCGGCATGATTCCCCGAAGCCACTTTCTGAAGGGCTCTGAAGTATGCTCCTTCGACGGGTGTATCGGAAAAGTCCGCCGAAGAGTCCTGCTCCAGACGCATGAGTCCCTTCAGGAAGTTTGCCTCCTGAGGTTTCTGTTGGCCGGCATACGAAAGGTACTGGTCTACCGCAGAGAACCCTCCGCACCGGTATGCCGCCCGTGCCATCGACATGAGCGTCCCTGCGTCATCGGATTCATCTACGTTGTTTACCGCAAGCAACGACGCCATCGCGCTCATGTATTTCTCCCGCGTTGTGACATCCTCGAGTTCGTATACTTCCCCGAATTTCGTATCGAGGTTCGATGGGGTGACATCGTAGGAACACCCGTACTTGTCAGCCATCTCTTTGACCTGAGAGTATTTCGCGAAATTGTCTTCGAACTGAAGTGGGAGCTTCACATTGCACAACTCATGTCCATCGGCCGAAACCACACGGACACCGTTGGTGAAATCCCCGACAAGCATACTATCCGGTCCAATCCAGGTATCGGCAATAATCGGTGAAGCGGTGCTGGCATATTCGTACACGGTCACTTTCCCGGGACACGGCGAGGTCATAGAGAAACTACCGCCCGACGAAGCAATCGCTACGTACTCATTGGCAAAAGTCACCTCCCCCATTCCTCGTGTCATGTACCATCGGGTAGTCATGACCTTGGGTTCCCACGCATTCACGAATTCATGCGGCGCTTCGAACAAAGGATTGGTGGATGACCAGACTTCGGGAATCTCCTGATGCGCGTACAATTTGGCTCCAGGGACATTCCGGGGATCGGAAACGCGTAGATGCGATGCGCTTGCCGAAGAATAGTAGGTGCCGGCAAATCCGTACTGCGGAAATAGGGCGAAATAAGAACCGAACCGCAAAAGATCTTTCATGGTCGAAGCGGTCAGGGAGCCGGCGGTGGTCATGTCGACGTACGGATCGGCACAGTGGCTGATTGCCCACTTGGTGGGAAAGATGTACCGGTCTGGCTGGAACTTCATAATCGCGTTCATCCAGATACGGTCGTTTCTCCGAAGCGGATGCGGGTTCTCCGCAATGAGTGATACCGTCACGTAGCTTTTCCCCGGCTCGAGGGTGACTTTGGTCAGCAACGGCCGGTCGCCGAACTTACCCATGAAAGCACAGTCTTCTTCCCGCTGATTGTAGTCAAAGCGCATATTCATGCACACGCTGACTCGTCCATCCGGATGAGTTTCCAGAAAATGCCCGGCCCGGTGATTGAAAGTCATTCCTTCGCCGAAAAGACCCGTCGAATTTTCTGCGTATGGAAAGCTTGATTTGATTCCTCCGATATTGGA
>JBEPYC010000304.1:0-5490 GCA_041641555.1 Chitinivibrionales bacterium
CGCGGCTCGAGTTCTCCTCCCGGGCGTTCGCTTTTGTTACGCCACCATCGTTCTCGGATACCAGAAGATCGAGGTCTTCGGGGAAACAGAACGTCACCTGGCGTTCGCCGATTCCTAGCCACCTCAGGTGCTCTTCCTGCAAAACCGTATCGAGCCAGGACTGACGATACCCCTTCATCCGCGCCGGGAGGATCTCCGATTCCCAGAGGTGGGCGGGGGCCGGATAGCACAAAAGCCGCTCCAGGACATGTCTCAGCTCCCCGGGGCCTTCGGCCACGGACCCCAGACCGGCAAAATGCGCCCAGAACGCCTGAAGTTCCTCGATTGGCCGGGGCTCCGGCGAAGGCGCAGCATCGGCGCGGGCCATCCGAAGAAGGCTCTCGAAATTCTCGGCATCGCAGATGTCTTCATCGGTTCCATCTTCGACAAGCCTGCCCACCACGATCTTTTTCGCTCCGGCAAGATCATCGATAACAAGATCGAGTTTCTCTTTTGCGATGCCCCAAACGGCCGCGCACCAGTTGCGACTCAGAACACCGTAGAACCGAAGCCACTCTTCGATACGAGACCCGATTTGGGCCGCATCTGTATGTGATTCGCTTTCTTTTTCTGGCGAAACTCCCTGATCGGGCAGTGCAGTCCCATCCAGAAGCGCCATTGCAGCAGGATCATAACCGAATGCGAAGTGCAATTGCGCTACCCTGCTTTTCGCGGCAAGCAACACTTCCGCTCCCTGCGTCGGCCGGATGGTCACCAGGCGACTTCCGGCATCGGTCAGAACCTGTTGGCGAGTCAGGTCATGATCCCGGGCCATTGCTTCCAGAAGCCGCTGCCATTCGGGTTTGGGAACTACTACCCGTTCATCCACCCAATCCACCAGGTCACGGCTGTCGGAAGGAGAATAGTCGGGATATAACCGCTGCCGTTTTTCCGCGAAGCGCTCGACAATATGTCTTGGCACCACCGGCCGAAGCCCCGGAGTCAGGGCAACCTGGGAAAGGAGGTCTTCGCTGAGCCGGGACCGCATCTGCCCACCGGGCTCATCGGTGGCATACATGTAGGTATTGATCTGATTCCAGGTGATATCCCGTGCCATTGGGCTTGGCGACCCCGTGTGCACTTCGGAGACTTCGATTATACCGGTATCGATATCCCGAAGAAGACTCTTGAGCATGCCGGTGTCGAATTCATCCTGAAGACAGGTGCGCCAGGTCTCGAGAAGAATCGGGAAGTCTTCGTATTGTGCGACCGCCCCCAGGAGTTTCTGCGCTCGCAGGCGTGTCATCCATAAGGGCATGCGTCGCGAAGCGCTCTGCCGTGTCAAGAGGAGCGCCCGCGACGCGCACTCCCGGAACCGCGAGCCAAAATACCCCGACCGCTCCAGGCTCAAACGGAGCAACCGTTCGATCTCGCCCGGGCGCACCATCCCGAACATCTCCGCACCCGATATTTCTTCCGGTACCAGAATCGCGATACTATCGTTTGTCGGGAAGATCTCCAGCATGCTCCCGAAACGCTCGTGCCATGCTGCCTGAAGAGCCAGGGCAAAGGGACGATTTATCGCGCCTCCCCAGATCGTATGTACGACCATATGATGCCCCGGGACACCACCGGGACCGGTTGCGACATGCTCGATCACCAGGTGATAGCGATGCGGAAGACCGCATCCGGTGATCTGGCGCTGGCTTTTGCAGTAGGAGATAAGCTTCTCGGCCGCCAGATGGTCCATGCAGTGATCCTGCTCCAAAATGGCCGGAAGCTCCCTACTTGACAACAAGCCGTCGATCTTGTGCAGAAACTGCGCGATATGCTCCGAATAGTACCAGTCCCGGCCGTACTGCTCGCCATGCCAGAATGGCACGGCCACTTCTCCAGCCGGTGCGGGTGATACCAGAACGTCGTTGTGGGTGATTTTTTCGATGCGCCACTTCTGAGTGCCAAGCGAAAACGTCTTGCCCACCCGCGCTTCCCACACGAATTCTTCATCCAGTTCTCCAATCCGCGCATGGCTCTTATAATGTCGTAACTGGTAATAGCCGCGGTCCGGGATTACCCCTCCTGAAAGCATGCAGACCAGTCGAGCGCCCTTTCTGGCAACCACTGAATTGGATTCCGGGTCGATCGACACCCGAGGGTTGAGATCACGAATCCGCGTGCCGCCGTATTTCCCCGCAAGCATTCCCAGCACCAGATCGAAATGATCCCGCCGAAGCTCCCGGTAGGGGTAGGCGGTTTTCACCTGAGCATAGAGATCATCGAGATCCCACTGCTCGGTTATGACCATGGAAACGATCACCTGCGCCAGAACATCCAGTGGCACCATGATCGGGTGGACTTCTTCGATCTCGTGGCGCGCCAGACGCTCAACCAGCACCGCAGCTTCCACAAAATCATGTGCATGCGACGGATACAATTCTGCCGTGCTGGTTTCGCCCACCTTGTGCCCCGCCCTTCCGATACGTTGTACCGCCGATGAAATAGTAAAGGGTGACTGAATGAGAATGACTTCATCAAGCGAGCCGATATCGATCCCCAGCTCCAGGGAATGGGTTGCGACAATGGCCCGAAGAAGGCCATCGCGGAGTTTCCGTTCGACATCGTGGCGAATTTCCCGAGACAGCGAGCCGTGGTGGGCATAGGCCAGGGGAATATGCTCACCTTCATTGATTCGAAACGCCAGTTTCTCACAAAGGGCCCGATTGTTCGTAAAAATCAAGGTGGAGCGATTCCGAAGAACGGTCTTTTTCAGCACTGGCGCCAAAACCTCCCAGAGACTCTGATCGCTCTCGCGCGCCAGGGCTTCCTTGGGAAAGCGAACGGTGAGGTCGTACTTTTTCACGTACGATGATTCAATCACCTCGACTGTGCGCGGTTCCAGATTCGAATGCGCCCCCTTGCCGATCTGCCTCAGTCCTCCCACAAACGCGGCGACTTCGCCAAGCGGTCGTACCGTTGCGGTCAGCGCGATTCGCTGGAACTCTCCCGCTACTTGTACCAGACGCTCCACGGCGGTCATCAGGTACGTACCGCGTTTTGAGCCGACAACCGCATGAATTTCATCGAGGATGACCGTGGTCAGGCCATAGCAGATCTTTTCAGCATGCCCTGAGGTCAAAATCAGGTTGAGACTTTCCGGTGTGGTGATCAGGATCTCGGGGGGATTCCGAAGCATTCGTCGGCGGTCACTCGATGGCGTATCGCCGCTTCGGGTTAAAACGTGAATCTCCGGGAATGGTACACCTTTTTCTCTAAACAGCTCTCCGATTTCCTCCAGTGGCTGCAGAAGATTTTCGCGGACATCGTTGTTGAGCGCCTTCAAGGGGGATATGTACAAAACACGGGTGATACCGCTCTCCCACGCGCCGGTCACAAGCTGATTGATTGCCCAGAGAAATGCGGTCAGTGTCTTTCCGCTCCCGGTTGGCGCAGTGACAAGCACGTTCCCCCCGGGGGCGATCTGGGGCCAGGCTTTCATCTGGACATCGGTGGGCGTTCCGACGTACGCTCCAAACCACTCGGCGATAAGCGGATGAAATCCCTCGGGAAGCCCGGCAGTCGCGGCTTGCTTCTTTCTTTTTTTCCGTTTTCCCAAACCAGACCGTTGCGCCGCCGCCTTACCTTCACCAATAACATCAACATTAGCATCATCATCAACAGCTGCACCTCCCAATCCACCATACAACACCTGCTCGGAGGTATGATAAGTGGCCCGTCCCTCAACCGTTCCACAGAGGATGGGTGCACCCGACGAAGTCTGGGTTTTGTCGGAAAGATGCACCGAGAGGAAATCGCGGTACTCCCCTCGTATGAGATCGGGACGGTCTTGCCGAATTCGCTCAATCGCCTCGGTTAAAACGGTTTTAACCTTGGTGTACAGCGTTGCAACCGCGGGCTCATCGAGTTTCCCGCAGAGTGACCAGGGCGAAATCCGCGCATGCCAGAGGATTTCATCGGCATAGGCATTGCCGATTCCCCGCACAATCCGCTGGTTGATCAGGAGTGACTTGATCAGTGCGGTTGGGTAGGCTGCCAGCTTGCGATGGAAGTACTCGAGCGTAAACGAAGACGAGAGTGCATCGGGCGTGCGGGGGTTCCCCGGATTGAGCCTCAGGCGGAGCTTGCACAAGGGGTCACCAATGTGAAGAACGATTCCGGTATCCAATGCGATCGTCAGGATCGCGCCCTGGGGAAGCACCTCTCGCGGACCGAGGTCAAAATAACCCGTGAGCATCAGGTGCACCGAGAGGTTGACCCCACCTTCGAATGCAAAGACCGCTTCTTTGCCTTCCCGGCAAACGCGAAGGAGCTTTCTTTTAATAAGGGCCGAAGAAACCTGTCGACTCAGGGTCGTTGTGGCGAATCGCCCGTGCCCGATCACTTCTGCGACAGTGAGATCATGCAGTCGCCTGTGGAGGTTTTCGGCAATGACAGTGATATCGGGTAGTTCGGGCATAAAGGAAAAATACAGAATTTCGTAACCCGATAGTTCGCTCCTGGATCCTGGGTAATACGGTTGCGTAGACTAAAGTAAATGTATCGATGAATCGCGGTTACGAAATAGACGGGGTCAAGTGGTCATGAAGAATTGAGCGGAGCTGGCTCAGGGTAAACGGCTTGGCAAGAAGTGCCGAGAATCCGAGCGCCTTGTAATTGCCCAGTTCCCCCGATTCGGAGTACCCGCTCATCACCAGGGCGGTGATCTCGGGATCGATTTCGCGCAGCTTCCTGAGCGTCCAGAGGCCGTCTTTCCCGTTTTTTATGGTCATATCAAGCAGAACCAGATTGTAGGTCTTGTCTGTGTTGTAGAACTGTTTGAACTGCTGGAGAGCATCTTCGCCACGAACCACCAGATCATAGTCCATGCCGATTTTGGTGAGTTGGGCACCGATAACGTCTTTGAGCAGCTCATCATCTTCCATGACAAGGATCCTCCCCGCCAATGCACCATTCTGCTTAGGGATCGTTTGCACGGGGCTTCTTTCCGGTGTATCCTCTTGATCGACTTCGAGCGCCGGAATTACGATTGTAAACACCGCTCCCCCTTCGGGTTTATTGCCGGCACATATATACCCGTTGTGGTTAGTTACAATCCGGTAGGCTATGGATAATCCAAGGCCATTTCCCCCACTGCGGGTGGTGAAGTATGGGTCGAAAACTTTGTTGAGTGCTTCCCGGCTGATCCCCGGTCCGGTATCCTCGATCGAAATGCCAATGTAGCTGGTGTCCCCCTTCAAATCGAAACAGAAAAACTGCTCCCTCAGCTCTTCGAATGAAGCGTCGAATTTTTCACACTTTATCCCAATCTTCCCACCATCAGGCATGGCTGTTTTGGCGTTGATAATGACATTCCCGATTGCCTGTTTAATCTGCCCTTCATCGTAGAGAGCCGTCAAACGATCCTTACTCATCCGGTACTCCACCGATATATTGGTACCGGCCAAAGCCATATCGCCCGCAGCTCGAATCGTTTCGGCCAGATTCCCCTTGCGA
>JBEPYC010000305.1:0-5464 GCA_041641555.1 Chitinivibrionales bacterium
CTATGTCCAAAGCTGGGATTTCTCGTTGGAATCGTCTCTTGATTACGTGCCCGCCCACAAAGCAGGGCTCCGCACCTGGGCCGGCAGGGATGTTGGTCTTATTACTATCGGCGGCACACTCTCTTTGAACTATGTTGGAGAGCGAACATTTCATGACTGGAGCGCACCGGCTTCCGACTGGCAATCAATAACCTATAGAGATTCGGCACATGTCGAAGTTATTCCTCTGAAGGTGAGCTTGCCGGGGTATCTTGTTGCCAATGTCGGGACCAAAATCAGTTTTGGCAGCCGGGTGTGGCTGCGATTTGGAATAGAAAACGCTTTGAATGTTCGTTATTTCGAAACCGGAGGACACTATGCCCCGGGCAGGATGATTCGTGCCGGGGTGGGAGCCGGCATATGAAAATGGGGAGACAGAGTATCTCCCCATTTTACTTGCATTCAAGGCTTCTGTGATTGCTGTCGGATGGGAACTCAGCTCATCACTATCTTTACTTCGCGGTCGATCTTGTCAGGATCCGAGGGGATAAGGTTTCCTTCGATTTCCTCTCCATCGACAAAGACCTGCTTGATCTTCTTGGCTTTGTTTTTAGAAGAGTTCTCGATCGAAATATGAAACGTATTCTCGCGATAGTCCCGCTTGACCGACATAGTTTTCCACTCTGAGGGCAGGGAAGGGGCGATTCGAAGGCCGTCCCATTCAGGCCGCACCCCTGCAAATCCTTCAAACAGTGCCCGGTACATCCAGCAGACCGTCCCCGTGTTCCACCCGACTCCCGTTCGCCCTGTCTCCCCGGAGATGGGGATATTCGTGTACGAGGCATGCACGTATGGTTCCGAGGTGTGCAGATCAAAATTCTGGCTGAGGTAGGGTGGGAATGTCTTTCGATAGGTTTCGAGCGCGTGATCGGGGCGTCCGACCATGCAATCAGCAATTATGGCCCAGGTATTTGCATGGTTCCATACGCCCAGGTGATGTCTTCCCGGGGCAATTCTGCTGAGAAGACCGATTCGCGGCTCGATCTTGGAGTATGGTGGCGATACAAGCGGAAGACCCACCGGGGTTTCCATCATCCGCTCCACCGACTTCATTGCCTTTTCCGCACGGTCCGTAGGAGCGACCCCGGAAATGACGGCCCAGCTCTGTGCGTTCAGAAAGATTTTCCCCTGAGTGTTGCTTCGTGCACCAATGGGCTTGCCCTCGTTATCCATCGCCCTGATATACCAGCTTCCGTCCCAGCAGTGCTCGTTGATCGCCTTTGCCAGGGCATCGGCCTGAGAGCGAAAATGCTGCGCATCTTTGTTTTTGCCCATCCGCGTGGCCATCTCCGCGGCATTGTCGTAGCTGATGTACAGAAACTCGGCAAGCCAGACGCTGACTCCTTTTTCACTCGATCCCATCAGGCAATCGTTCCAGTCCCCGCATTTGATAAGGGGCAGGCCGTGTCTGCCGGATTCACCCTCATAATAATGCAGAGCGCGAACCAAATGGTCGTAAACGCTTGCCTCGGCGCCATCCTGATAGCTGAACTTCTGCTTCAGATAGCCGAAATCCCCCGTTTCCTTAACGTAGGAGGTAACCAGCCATGGAAGCCATGCGGGAGGATCGGAGTTATACGTTACATGCTGAGGAAATCCAAGCTCGGCAACATCGTGGTAGGTGTTTCCTCTCCGGAACTGAGCTTCGAGAAGCTGAGCCGTGCGTTTGTGAAATCGTTCGGTGTCAAAGGCGATATAGGTCCCCATGTCCTGGGCAGTGTCGCGATACCCGTGACGATAGTAGTAGCGGATATAGAGAGCATACCGGTTCCATCCATTGGCAAACGTGGTGATATCGGGGTCGGGTGTCTCCACGTGCATACGATCGAGGTATTCGTCCCACCAGCGCCGGAGGTTTTCAAAGGCTTCGTTGGCGCGGTCGATCGTGCCCAGCTTGGTGACTATTCTTTTGACATCTTTGCGGTCTTTTGCTGCACCGACCATCACGACCACATCTCTGCTTTCTCCAGCGGCAAGAGCGATATCCAGTTGCAAGACTCCACAGCTGGGTACGCCCCGGCGAAGCGAATTGGTGCAGGCACCGTTTTCAATAACCGGACTCTGCAGGGGCGACCCACCGCCGGTGAATGCACTCAGCTCGCAGTCGTAGCCGGTCGCCTGAATATCCGAAGTCATAAACCCAATGCGGTCCCAGTTTCGATTGAATTCCGGCAGCGAATTTCGTGGAGCACCCAGAAAGGGCCACAGGTAGGATTCGGCGAGTATCGTGTTGTTCTCGAAATGAACGTTATCGTACATCTTTTCGTGGCCTTTGTTGCCCAGGCTCCACTTGATAATCGGAAAGATCGAGAGCTTGCGAGGCTTGAGGTCCAGATTCACCACACGAATTCTCCAGAGCTCGACCGACTCATCGAGAGGCAAAAAGTAAGTGACCTCATTTTCGACATTGTTGGATACCGAAGAAATCGTGGTATATCCGAATCCGTGCGTACATTTCCAGGCTTTTGGTTGACGCTTGGTATCTGTTCCGTTGATAGTCCATTGTTTGCCGGTATCGCGATCACGCATGAAAACAAGTCGAGGCGATGATTCGTCCTGAACCCAGTCGGCCCAGACCGATCGACCGTAGGCTGCCCCTTCGCCGGTGTGCGTAAGAACCGTGTTGAAATGGTCGGTCGAAAGGTAATTTCGCCAAGGCTGGTCCAAGTCCCTTCGGGTTATGCTGAACTCACGACCATCTTTACTAAACTGCCAGAATTTGCCCCTGAGTGCCATGTGTAAGCCTTTCCACGCTGCGGTTAATGAGGACCGCCGTCTATCCGGTGAACTGAAAGAATGAAGCAAATGAATATGAGAAAAATACGATTCCCTTGTGATTGGAGCAAGCTTTGGCGGAATTGTCTCTAATCTGCTTGAAAGTTTTTCCCCTGAAAGGTTGCCCTGAGGAAGTATTTTATTTAAACTTACTTAAGAGGGTATGCGTCTCCATCCGGCACCCATTCATCCATTTCGCCTGAGAGCTCTCCATGACTATTGAAAGCCGAACCATGTTTCTGCGGAAAGACGAAGCTATTCTGCGCGAGGAAGCTCAACGGCTGCGGCTTGGTTCGTGGGTGCGTCTGGGGCTGGGATTCGTTGCCCTGCTTGTTTTTACCATCGAATTGCTTGTTGGCGAAGTCGCCATGAGTGTTTTTACCATGCGAGCGGTATGCGCGGGAGTGCTTACCCTCGCATCGGCACTCTATATTTTCGGCTACAGCAAGCCGGCCATTAGCAGAAATCTTCCGTTTGCCGTGACCGCGCTTGATGTTTCGGTTGTAACCGGAATTATGTGGTCATACGCAATCGGTGCCCCTCTGAGTTTCACGGTCTCCTACACGTTGTTCGGACTCTACTTTGTCGCGGTCATACTTACCGCTCTGCAGCACGATCCGATGCTGTCGGTGTTCGCCGGGGTCCTTTCACTTGTCGAATATGCGGTCTTTTTTACCTGGTACCGCTACCAGGGAGCAGGAGATATCGGTTTTCTCTCCTTTCGGTTTGGTATTCCCATCATCTTCCTGGCATCGGGAGTCGTTGCCGCGACGTTGATATCCTGGAAAAATCTTCGTACCTTCAAAGAAATCGTCTCCTCTGAAATACGATATCATGAGGTTGTTGACCGACTTCCGGAAATGCTTTTTACCATGGACCGGCGTGGGAATTTCCTCTGGTCCAACAAAGCCGTCAAACCTATCCTCGGCATCACACCGCCCGAATTGCTCCTTCGTAATATCCGAGAGTTTCTGGTAAAACCGGATTCGTTGCAGCTTGAAGGGGAGACGGTTCGGGGCACCTTCGAAATGAGAGATACGTCCGGCCAGAAACGGTTTGTTGATTGCGCGCTTCGGAAAATCGACGGAAACGGTGAGCGTGCCTCATGGGAAGGACTGATAACCGATACAACCGACCGCGAAGCGGCACTTGCTCAGCGGGAGGAAATGGCCAGCCGCCTTTTCACCTACCAGAAAATGGAATCCCTGGGAACACTGGCAAGCGGTATGGCTCATGATTTCAACAATACGCTTCAGACTGTTAACGACCTGGTTGGGATGGTCGTCCGAGACAGTCAGGAAGCTGAAACCAGGCAGCGTATGGATCTTATTTCCGAATCGCTTGCCGATGCCAGGTTCCTGGTCTCCGAGCTGTTCGCCCTGGGGCGGAAACAACCGCTCAACTACACCACTGTTAACCTGACTTCTTTTTTTCAGAATATCGTTCCATTCTTCAACAAACAACTTGGTCAGCGATATTCGGTAGAATTCAAGGGCAGCAAAGAACAACTGTGGATTCAGGGAGACGCGGACTACCTGAAACGAATTTTTCAGAATCTCGTTGGCAACGCGCGTGATGCCATGCCTGGTGGCGGAACAGTCATTATCGAATGCAAGTCGGTCAGGGAAAAAGGCCGCCCCAACACCGTTCTCATCCGGGTTTCCGATACAGGGACCGGCATTCCCAAGGATCTGTCTGAGCGTGTTTTCGATCCTTTCTTCACCACCAAAAAGCCCGGGAAAGGTACGGGGCTTGGCCTCGCCATGGTTCGTCAGATCGTGACGCTTCATAACGGACGAGTCTCAATAGAAAAACCCGATGGTTTTGGAACTGTATTCCAGATCGAGCTTCCGGGTATAGACAAGGAAGACCTGGATCTGGATACTAAACAGATCATGCTCAATCGGCTTCCTACCCGCGTGCTGCTGCTCGAAGACGATGTCAAGATTCGGGACATTCTCAAGATCTTTATCAAAGGAATGGGCTACCCGGTATGTGAGGCATCGAACAAACTTGAAGCCGTTTCCGAATTGCAGAAGTATCAGGATGATTGTCAGGTGGTGATTATGGACTGGAAGCTCGGAAACGAAGATCCACACAAGGTTATCAAAGCTCTTCGAGCAATCAACCGTTTTCTTGTGGTGATTGTGGTATCGGGTTACCCTCCCAAGCAGAAAAGCATCGATGCCATGCGTATTCACAAGTGGTTTACCAAGCCCTACGATAAGAACATGATCGACCTTGAAATTCAGAGGGCACTCTATCGTTCCTCGAAAGCGCTGGAGAAATCGGGCGACACCACCCGGTCCAGAATTTCCGGTGACACCACGGCTCAGCAAAAGGTCCGGGCCTAGCTCTTTGATCCCGACAGGGCGGATGGATTCCATCTGGTCCCAAGACCATAAAAGCTGTGCAGCTTCGCTTATTTACGCCTATTTGCCCGGAAATTGGTGATTGTGCGTAGAATGCTTAGATTCACAGGTTAACGCGGCAGGCTTCCTTCTTCAGTCTCAGTGCGAGGCCGGATTGTACAGAGGTTGCAAGTCCTTTATCAGCTCCCCACTTTTTTCTTCGTGTGTGAGGAATCCGCGGTCGCAAAATGCAGCCTGCTCCCTATGTCAATATATTTCAAACCGTTTTCGAGCTAATG
>JBEPYC010000306.1:0-5414 GCA_041641555.1 Chitinivibrionales bacterium
ACCAGGCACATCATGGGCACATCCGCATTCTCGAGTGTATCGAAAGCGGCGATACCATACGTGTGGAGGATCTGATCAGAAAACACATAACCTCCTGCAAGATCAATTTCCAAAGTTTCAATAAACACCATACTACCAACTTTTTTGGAGGACAACATGGCTGAAACCCCCGCAGCGATCACCGAAACGCTTCTCATGGGACCGGGACCGTCGTGCATTCACCCGGATGTGTACAAAGCGATAGCACAGTACACGGTAGGCCATCTCGACCCACGATTCATTGCCATTATGGATCGAACCAAAGAGCGCCTTCAGAAAGTCATCGGCACCACCAACAAATTGACTATCCCGATTTCCGGCACTGGTTCATCGGGTATGGAAACCTGCCTGGTCAATCTGCTCGAAAAAGACGAAAAAATTCTGATTCTAATAAACGGCGTGTTCGGTATGCGAATGAAAGATCTGGCAACCCGCCTGGGTGCACAGGTCGACACGCTGGAGTTTGCGTGGGGTACTCCGGTAAAACCGGATCAGGTAAAACAAAAGCTTTCAGAGAACCACTACGACATGGTAGCTATAGTTCATGCTGAAACATCTACCGGTGTCTGCAATCCTGTCGAGGAAGTCGGAAAGCTCGTAGCCGATTCCGGAGCGCTCTATTTCGTAGATACAGTCACTTCGCTGGGTGGCATGCGGGTAACCATGGATGAATGGAAAATCGATGCGCTCTTTTCAGGCACCCAGAAATGTCTTTCCTGCCCTCCGGGTCTGGCTCCGCTTTCTTTTTCCCCGAAAGCGCTGGAAAAGATGCAGAATCGCTCCACCCCTATCCCCTCGTGGTATTTTGACCTGACACTGATTACAAAGTACTGGGAAGGAGCAAAGCGAGTCTACCACCATACTGCTCCGGTAAATATGATCTACGCACTCGATGCTGCACTCGGAGTCATTCTGGACGAGGGTTTGGAAAAAGTCTATGCCCGCCACGCAAAGACACATGAGTTCCTTGTACAGGGATTGTCTTCGCTGGGCCTGCCAATGCTTGTAGAGGAGCCATATCGTCTTCCGATGCTCAATGCCGTCAAAGTCCCCGAGGGCGTGGATGAAGCAGAAGTGAGATCCCGCCTGCTCAAGGAGTTCGACATTGAAATCGGTGCAGGCCTGGGTCCTCTTGCCGGAAAGATCTGGCGTATTGGGCTGATGGGCCATACTGCCTGCGAAGCAAGCGTGGAACGCCTGACCAAAGCCTTGCAGAAGATTCTCAATAAATAACCCGATGCCGGTCCTGGTATCTCCTGCACCGGCGGAAAGAATGCAGTATGAGCGACAAACTTACAGAACGTGTACGACAAGTCGCCCTGAACTCCGGGGCAGCACTGGTGGGATTCGCTCCCGTTTCGCGCTACGATAACGCACCACCGGAAGTGCATCCGCGGACGATTCTGCCCTCCACCCGGACAGCGATTGCGATTGCTATTCCTCAGTCGCGCGGATCTTTCAAAACTGTAGAAGACGGCACCTACTGGCAGGCGTATAATTGCGATTCCTACTGGTATCTTAACGAAGTCATGGCGCCGAAAATCCTCCGTGACATCGTGATGGCACTCGAAGACGAGGGATATACCGGGGTACAGATTCACAACCCTCAGCACCCCCATTCTGGACGCCAGATACGCCCCGATATGCCCTGGGGCCCCGATGGAAAGTTGTCGTATCGGGTACTCGGAGTAGCTGCAGGGCTTGGCGAACTCGGACTCTCCAAAATCTTTCTTACGCCACAGTTCGGTCCCCGCCAACGGGTATTCGGGGTACTGACCGATGCAGAACTCGAACCGACACCTCTGTTCAAGGGGCGCGTATGTGATGAATGTGGTCAGTGTGTCAAAGAATGCGAAGCTAATGCCATTGCGAAAAACCGCGATGTGACCTTCACTATTGAGGATGTAACCTTTTCGCACGGCGAACTGGATTGCGCCAAATGTACCCAGGTGCATAAGGGTCGTGATCATCGCTACTCCCCCTTCTGGAATGGAAAGGAAGCACCCGGTGAGATCCCGTCGTATCACGACTTCTGCTCAAAACGATTTCAGCATCTCGCCATTTGCGTTGGCAGAGGCTGTCTTCGTGCGTGCCTTGACCATCTCGAGAAAACCGGCAGGATCGAGAAACGGTTCAAAACACCGCTAATAGAAGGAAAGCGCTGGACGATGACGGACAAACCGGCCCCTGCCCGAGATCCGGATTCATGACCAGGGGCGAGTTCCATACGGTGTTTGCTTTCGGTCATCCGAGCTGCCAATTCACCTCAAACGTTCCAACCCCGTACTATTTTTCACCAGGTCCTGCCCGTTATCACGAAAAATGCTGCAGGCAACAACGCTGAAGATGGCGGCATCCACCAGGGACCAATTCGACCGAGGAGCATGTAATGAAAACCGTCATTCTGGGCAAGACCGGCCTGGAAGTATCCGTCCTGGGACTTGGATGTGGTGGGTATAGCAAGCTGGGCCTGGTCCAGAACCGGGGAGATGACAATGCCGAGTCGATAGTCCGCAAAGCACTCGACAGCGGCATCACCCTTGTCGACACTGCCCGCGGTTACGGCACCGAACACCATGTCGGCGCGGCCGTGCGCGATTTTGGAAGGGACCGCATCACCGTCTGCACCAAGTCGGCACCACGGATGCAACCCGGTGTTGTCAAGAAAGCCAACGATCTCGAACGAAGCATCGACGAGAGCCTCGAGGCGCTCGGACTTGACTGTATCGATGTTTACCAACTTCACGGAGTACATGCGGAGGAATACATTCGAAGTCGCGATGTTCTGATTCCCGCTCTCCACAAAATGGTGGAAAAAGGAAAGATCAGGTTTTTCGGTATAACCGAGGCATTCGAGAAAGACACCACTCACCAGATGCAAAGCATGGCCGCTCGCGACGGATGCTGGCATACCCTCATGGTCGGGTATAATATCATCAATCAGTCCGCCGACACACGGGTATTCCCCTCTGCTCGAAAGTCCGAAACGGGTATCCTTGGGATGTTCGCGGTTCGCCATGCTCTGGTAGATGACGACAGGCTCCGGGAAGTCGTTGCCGTTCTGGTCGAACGCGGTGAGATAGATTCATCACTCCTTGACCCAAACGATCCTCTGGGATTTGCCCGAGCTGAATCCGAGAGCGGATCACTACCCGAGGTAGCCTACCGATTCAGTGTGCATAACTCCGATATTCACGTGACACTTTGCGGCACGGGCTCAACCCCCCATCTCGAGGATAATATCCGGGCGGCTCAGAAGCCTCCGCTTTCACCGGAAACCACCCGTGCTCTCAAGAAAATTTTTGCCAATGTGGCGAGCGAATCGGGAAAAGCATTACACAAAGGCATTTAACTACCAGCGCGTTAGAAACCAGAATACCAGGAAAGGAGCCCGGCAATGCCAGTTACACCTGAAAACACGACTGTCGGATTTATTGGAATAGGGGTGATGGGAAAAAGCATGGCCAGCCACCTGCTCGATGCCGGTTACGACCTCCAGATCTATACCCGCACAAAATCCAAAGCTCAGCAGGTTCTCGATAAAGGGGCGGTTTGGAAAGACTCACCTGCCGAACTGGCTTCTGAATGTAACTTGATTATTACCATCGTGGGTTTTCCGCAGGATGTCGAGGAAGTTTACCTGGGGAGCGCAGGCATTCTGACCAGTGTTACATCAGGCTCATACCTGCTGGATATGACTACCTCCCGCCCTGATCTGGCGGTGAAAATCTACGAAGAAGCCAAAGCAAAGGGCTGCTCTGCTCTGGATGCACCAGTGTCGGGTGGCGATGTGGGCGCTCGGCAAGCGCGTCTTTCCATAATGGTTGGTGGGGACAAAGAAGCATTCGAACATGTGGCTCCTGCCCTTAATCTGATGGGAGCCAACATCGTGTATCAGGGTGGCCCTGGAAGTGGGCAGCACACAAAGATGGCTAATCAGATCGCCATTGCGGCCGGTATGCTTGGCGTGTGCGAGGCCGTCGCGTATGCCGAGAAATCAGGGCTCGATCCTGAAATTGTGCTCAAGAGCATCTCCGGGGGAGCTGCAGGAAGCTGGTCGCTTTCCAATCTGGCCCCTCGCATGATCGCAGGTAATTTTGACCCTGGCTTTTATGTTAAGCATTTCATCAAGGACATGACAATAGCTTCGGCATCCGCCAAGGACCTTCAGATGTCTACGCCGGGACTCGATCTCGCCAAACAAATGTATGAAAAGCTGGCGTCACAGGGAGGCCAGGACTTCGGGACGCAAGCACTGTTCAAGCTCTACAAATAGTATCCACGTTTTCTTTCATTATTAATCCTGGAGAAACCGTGAAGATCGATCGTATCGAAACATTCACTCGTGACCATTTGTGCTTTGTGAAAGTACACACAGAGGACGGTGCTGAAGGTATGGGGCAGGCGGCCCCGTACAATGCCGACATAACCACGATGGTCCTTCATCGCCAGATTGCGCGATTTTTCCTGGGCCGCTCCACCTCGGACCTTACCCGCTGCGTTCACGAGTCAATAATCAAAAACCATAAATACCCATGGTCCTACCTCTGCCGTGCCCTTGCCGGCGTGGAAACCGCCATATGGGATTTGATCGGAAAAACGCGAGGAAAAAGCGTCTGCGAACTTCTGGGAGGCGTCCCTCGGACGATTACCGCATATGGGTCAAGCATGTCCAGAGAAACAACCCCGGAGCAGGAAGCAGAGAGGCTGGTCATGTTCAGAGAAGAACAGGGCTTCAACGCATTCAAGATCCGCATTGGCAAAGAATGTGGCGAAAACCAGGATGCCTGGCCGGGAAGAACCGAGGCAGTCGTGCCCGCTGTTCGTGCAGCGCTTCCCTCTGAGGTAAAACTGCTTGTGGATGCCAACAGTTGCTACACACCACGCAAGGCTATCGAGATTGGTAGAATGCTCCAGGACAACGATGTGTGTCATTACGAGGAGCCGTGTCCGTACTGGGAGCTTGAGTGGACAGCCGAGGTTGCTGCGGCTTTGGAAATTGATATCGCCGGTGGTGAGCAGGACAATGACCTTGCCCAGTGGCGACGCATGATTGCAATGAACGCTGTCAATATTGTCCAGCCTGATGTCTGCTATATAGGCGGCATGATTCGATCGATGGCGGTGGCGGAGATGGCTGCCGCGCAAGGAAAAACCTGTATACCGCATGCGGCGAATCGGTCGATGGTGACACTTTTTACCATGCACCTGCTCGCGGCAATTCCCAATGCGGGGCCTTATCTTGAGTTTTCTATCGAATCTCAGCCCTGGTCAAATGGTCTCTTCGAACCAGCGCTCGAAATCCGAAACGGGTCAATCGATATTCCACCGGAACCCGGGTGGGGTGTTGAGGTAAACCCCGACTGGCTTTCTGC
>JBEPYC010000307.1:0-4663 GCA_041641555.1 Chitinivibrionales bacterium
TCATACCGGTCAGTGGTCCAAAAAAGCGATTGCGGAAGCCAGGAAATATGGCACTCCGCAGGTGGTGGCAACGTCTGAAGACAAAACGTTCAGCTACATTCCGGAAATCAAGACAGAATCGTTCGACCCTCAGGCCGATTATGTACATATCACGACCAACAATACAATTTACGGAACGAGGATTGGGCCGGATCGTCTGCCCGATACGGGTAATGTTCCTCTTGTGGCTGATATGTCTTCGAATATTCTCTCGGAGCCCTACGATGTGGGCAAGTTCGGAATAATCTACGCTGGTGCGCAGAAAAACATTGGCCCGGCAGGGGTAACGGTCGTGATTGTCCGGAAAGATCTTGTCGGTAAAACACCCGATTCGGTTCCGACCATGCTCAACTACAAAACCTTTGCGGACGCCGGTTCCATGTACAACACTCCGCCTTGCTTTGCAATTTACATGGCAAAGCTTGTGTTCGAGTGGATCAAAGAGCAGGGCGGTGTTGCGGCTGTTGCCGAGAAGAATCGCCGAAAATCCGCGATACTGTACAACTATCTCGACGATTCCAAGCTGTTCAAGGCCACGGTCGCCCCGGAGGATCGCTCGCTTATGAACGTCCCGTTTGTGCTTCCCACCGATGACCTCAATGCATCGTTTATTGCAGAGGCGAAAAAAGAGGGACTGGTTACGCTGAAGGGACATCGCACGGTTGGCGGAATGCGGGCAAGTATCTACAATGCAATGCCGGAGGAAGGTGTCACAAAGCTGGTCGATTTCATGGCCCGGTTCGAAAAAGATAACGGATAACGTCGAATTCGCCGATGCCGGGGGAGTGCTGGTTGGTATCTCCCGGCTCGAATCTACAAGGAGACATCATGTTTAAAATTCAGACGCTCAACAAAATTGCACCCGCCGGACTCAATCTGCTGTCTCGCGATGACTACGATGTTGCCGGGGAGCTTCTCAATCCCGATGGCATCCTGGTGCGAAGTGCAAAGATGCACGATATGGAACTGTCCGGTAATCTCAAGGCGATTGCGCGTGCGGGAGCCGGTGTGAACAACATCCCGGTCGACACGTGCTCGGAAAAGGGAATTGTGGTGTTCAACACCCCGGGTGCCAACGCCAACGGGGTAAAAGAGCTTACTCTGGCGGCCATGATCATCAGTTCGCGCAATGTCCTTCCCGCCACCGCCTGGGTACGGGAACTTGTAGGCAAGGGCGATGAAGTTCCCAAACTGGTTGAAAAGGGGAAATCCAGTTTTGCCGGCACGGAGATCCACGGCAAAAAGCTCGGAGTGATCGGGCTGGGGCAGATCGGGGTATTGGTGGCCAATGCCGCGGAGAGTCTGGGAATGGAAGTCACCGGATACGATCCCTTTATTTCTGTCGAAGCGGCCTGGGGGTTGTCGCGGACAGTACAGCGTGCCAAGGGGCTTGACGGTCTTCTTGCCGAGTCCGATTACATTTCGCTGCATTGTCCGTTGACCGAAAAGACCCGTGCAATGCTCAACCGGGACAAGTTCTCAGCAATGAAAAAGGGCGTACGGGTACTGAATTTCGCCCGCGGGGGACTGGTAAGTAATCAGGACCTCAAAGAGGCGATTGCAGAAGGAATCGTGCAGGCCTACATAACCGACTTCCCGGATGAAGAGCTCCTGCAGATGGACAACGTGCTCTCGATTCCTCACCTTGGAGCCTCGACCGCGGAGTCCGAAGAAACCTGTGCCCTGATGGCCGTTCGGCAGATGCAGGAATACCTGGAGCATGGTAACATACGGAACTCGGTTAATTTCCCCGACTGTGAGCTTCCCCGGACAGGACAGCAGCGGATTACCATCGCCAACTCGAATGTTCCCAAAATGGTGGGGCAGATTACCGGGGTGCTCGCCGAAGAAAAGGTGAATATCGCCGAAATGCTCAACAAGAGCCGGGGAGGTATCGCTTATAATCTGATCGATGTCGATGGGCCGATTAGCGATAAAGCGATCGACGCGATCAAGGCGATCGAAGGAGTCATTGCAGTGCGGGTCCTGTAAAACAGGCTCAGAAAGCATATGCCAAAGCAGGAGGTCGCGTTTTGAGAGAACGGGTCTCCTGCTTGTTTCGTTTCAGCCACCGAAATTCAAGCGATAGTAGTGGCGAATCGCTTCGAAGATGATATGCGTGGCTATAATCCCGCCGATCGAGAAAACCAGTGAGATGATGCCCAGGGTGCGAAATGCTATACCCATCCTCCGCGCCGCGGGGCCTTCCACGATTTTGGTGTCCCGTATGACCTTCATGCCTTCACAGGGATATCTTTCCTGCCGAATCGTTTTACTGCCCAGTCGCAGAAGATAGAATGCCGCCGGAATCGAAATGGCGAGAATGGCTATTGCAAGTACTTCCACACGGACAAGCATCGGATAAAAGGTCAGCGACTCAAGATAACTCCGAAGTCGCGGGATACCGGCGTAGGCGACAACCGCGAGCACAAGCAGGCCCACGGCATACCACTTAAAAAGACGTCTTCGGTACATGCGGTCGGCCGGAACGAAATTTCTCGAAATATTTGTCACGATCTCTCCACAGTCCCACAAAAAAAGTCAATGCAGCATCTGAGTTAAGTATACCACTATTTTCCCTGATTGCGTACGGACAAGTGTCCCTCTTCTCCAACTACACCGCAAATAGGTTGCCACTTTCCAAGAAACGCCTCAATTATGCATTTTTTTCGCTCTCGAGTTCGAAGGCGGATTTGAGCCGGTTTTCGGGGTCAATTTCAGGCAGCCGATCTCAATTTATAGGGTTTGCTTCGGTAATACCTGCCAAGCTGTTGAATTATGGTGCAAATATTGAAGCTTTCTTAGGCTTTGGCGGTCGACTCACCCTCACTGCACACTTGCAGAGGGCTGGAAGACGAGCAGCACGTCACGGCACGTACCTCCCACCCAATCAAGAGAGCGTCCTTGCTCTGGGAACAGCCGTGATTGCTTCGCAGAACGGTTCAAGCTGATCCGCGTGTGTACGGGCAGATCGATCGGTGGAACTGTGCCGGGATCCGGGTCTTGATAGTTTGCGGGGCCAGGTCAGCTCACCAATCCGAGCAAATCAGCAAGAACCCTTACTCCGAACCAAGCCCCTGGATGACCAGATGGTCTTCTCGATTCCTGTGTTCGTTTGCCACACAAACGGGAAATGGGTTCTTTGTCGCTAACGCTAATTACTTCTTCGTCCTCGCCTGCCCAGAGCCTGTCGAATGGGTTCTCGTTCTCGCCCGTCCAGCGTCTATATGAAAGCTTTGCGATCACTGCGAGAGGCCGTCAAGACTGACTGGATCACGCAGAGCGGACCAATAGGGTTTTTGAGGCCGGGAATCCTTGTGAGGCAACCACTACCTTCCGAGCAGGCCACCGAACAAAGCCTTTTTCTGGCCTTTCATGTCTCCGTTCGTGTGGAAATAGCGCTTTCCAAGGACATAATCCTGCAAAATGGCCTCGGGGCGTTCCTTGGATACTTTGTGGTGAAAGTCTTCCAGGTGATCCATCAGGGTGTCGGCCGATTGTATCCGCTGGTCGGGGTCGTAATTCAGGCACTTGTCGATAATATGAAGAACATCTTTGTGGACTTTTTTTCTTGTCGAGGAAAGCGGGCGATACGCATTGGCCTGGCGGGCTTTCATGAGGTCCATGAATCGGTCCTGTGGGAAGAGGGGCTGGCCGGCAAGCATTTCGTACATGGTCGCTCCGAACGAGTAAATGTCTGTTCGGGTATCGACATTGTTGCTCTCCAGCTGCTCCGGCGACATGTATCCTAATGTTCCCAGCGTATGGTTGGCCGCGGTGTGAACTGATACCGCCGGAGGTCGGGCCAATCCAAAGTCGGTCAGCTTGACATTGCCTTTCTTGAGGTCCACCAGAAGATTGGCGGGTTTGATATCACGGTGCATGACTCCGCGGTGCTCTTTTCCGTTCAGTATCACACTTTCGTTGTGTGCATAGGCAAGTCCACGGAGGCTGAGTATCGACAGTGCACTGAAAAGCTCCATGGGAGCCCGGCCTTTGGTCTGGATCAGTTTACCCAGGTCGGAGCCGTCGACATACTCCATTTCGATATACGGATGTCCACGGAATTTTCCGAAAAGGTGTACGAGGACCACATTGGTGTGGTGAAGCTGTGCGGTCACTTTGGCTTCATCGCGGTACCGCTCGACAAGCGTGTGCGCCTGCTCGGCGGACTGACAAACCTTACCGGGAATAAGGACCTTGCCCGCCCGAAGCATCTCCAGGTCTTCCACCCGCACCTTGTACACGGTCGCCATTCCGCCTTCGCCAATGATCCCGCACGAGACCCCGGATCCCATGACCTCCTCGGTCCCCTCACGTGGCAGGGTTGTGGAAGTGAGTGCCTGGTAATCGAAATCGCCGGATAGTGGAATCTCCGGCTGGAGTGCCGGTGCGGTGTTCGCGTTTGAAAGCAGGCTTTCATCAAACGTCTTGCTCACCGCGAAATTCTCTTTCTGGTAGGTCGTTGCCTGCGGCTTTGGCGGAGCAGATGGTTCTTGAGGTCCGGTACTGGATGGCGTGAACACGACGGGGGTGTCTTGCGGCGTTCTGAGATGCTCCAGGAGTGCGCGAATGTGTTCATTGGTATGCGCTTTTGTCTTGAGTGGTTGAACTCCTCCGGGAA
>JBEPYC010000307.1:4673-5398 GCA_041641555.1 Chitinivibrionales bacterium
CCGGGAAAAAGTGCCTTGATCCGGGCGGGGCCGTGCTCCACGCTCAGCATGCTTAAAAACGACAGCCACTCTTTTTGGGCGGCCACCTTGAGTTCGGTGGTTCCGTAAATCTTGAAGAATGCATGCACGCCGAAGGTCTGCCGGAAATAGGCGATCTTTCCGAGGTACCCGAGCCTGAATTCGTACACCAACTCGGGAACAACCGGACTCTTCTTCTGTTTTCCGGTACGATCAAGAGCGATAACCGAGAGGTGAAGCCAGGACCAGATGTCGTCGATAGCTGGGTACTCTCCTTGTTTCCAGTCCACCGGCGGGGATTGCGGATCGAACTCGTCGAGAGGATTCTGGTAGCTATCGGAGGCCGCTGAGTCTGTGTCGTTAATTCTATTGACCATAACGCTCAACCACCTTCCTGGCCGTGCTGCATCGTTGGCTTTCGCCGTCGCAGGCTTCCTGGATAAAACGACGGAAAGCCTCGACCATGTTCGTTTTGGCGGTCTCATCGTTTACCCGCTCATACTGACGCTGATAGAACTGAGCCCGGTCAAAAAGCAGTGATGCCCGGGACTGTGAACCCATAATGAAGGGAGCAACGACTGCCCTGTCGATATACTCGGAAGCTTGCCGGTAATTCTGGAATATTTCGTGTGCATAGGCAAGCACGGTATAAAAACGGGCATCGGAGACATCGAAATCAGAACCAAGTTCGATAATTTCGGGGATCG
>JBEPYC010000308.1:0-5394 GCA_041641555.1 Chitinivibrionales bacterium
GAATGGGCCACCTTTACACTGGCACGGAGCTTGCGCTTTGTAGAACGACTTGCGATAACGATAAAGAGAGAACTCCACGTTTTTGAAAGGAAAACGTCGATGGAAATCTCAAACTCCGCGATCTGGCCTGCCGGCGGTGAGGGGCAGCAAGAAATCGACGTCGTCCGGTTGTTCTACTACAAAGAAGATTTGCCTTACTACATGGACCATGGACGGCCGCTCAATGTTGGTGACACTTTGACGATTGAGGGCATTCCCTACAAGGTAAACCGTACGCGTAATGTCCCCGAAAACGAGGAACAGCGCTTATGGATTTCTTGAAAAAGGGGCTCCGCAGGCGTTTTTACCCGAATAGGTTTTGCACCGCTGATTGTAGCTGAATTGAGAACCCCCACCCGCGGCGGTTCCTCCTGTGGAGAAAACGGCGACCACCTTGGATGCCCACGGCGTTCAAGTACCGCCGCGGGCTTTTTCTTTCCGGCGCTCATTTCTTGAAGCGTCGGTAGTCGATCCCATAGTTCTGGATTTTGTACTGGATAATTCTCTTGGTGGTACCAAGGATTCGCGCCGCTTCAGACTGATTACCTGCCGCATCTTTGAGTGCTTCGGTGATCAGCTCCTTCTCGTAAGAAGCCACCATGTTTTCGAACGTGTTTTTTCGGAGTCCGCGCTGGCTGACATCCTTGATCTGAAGCGTCGGCGGTAGATCATGCCCGTTGACTACCTCTTCCTGTGCCACAAGCACCGCGCGCTCGACAACATTTTCCAGTTCCCGAACGTTTCCCGGCCAGTGGTAGGCCAGAAGCATATCGATAGCCGGAGTGGAAATGCGCTCGATGTTCTTCCCGTTGATACGAGCATACTTCCTGGTGAAATAGTCTGCAAGAAGCAGTGCATCGGCCCCGCGCTCCTTAAGGGGAGGAATTGCGATCGTAAAAACATTGATTCGATAGTAAAGGTCTTCACGAAAACGGTTGTTCTTTACGTCTTCTTCGAGATTACGGTTCGTAGCGGCTATCAGGCGGACATCCACTCGGATATACTCGGTTCCACCCACCCGCTGAAACTCTTTTTCCTGGATGGCACGAAGTAGCCTGCCCTGTGCACTCAGCGACATCTCCCCTATCTCATCCAGAAACAACGTACCGTTTCTTGCAGCCTCGAACTGACCGATTCGCTTTTCTGTCGCTCCGGTAAACGAACCCTTTTCGTGCCCGAAAAGCACACTTTCAAGGAGGGACTCGGGCAGCGCGGCACAGTTCACCGCGATAAAGGGGCCATCCTTATACATGCTTTTCTGGTGAATCGCCCGGGCGATCAGTTCTTTACCGGTACCCGTCTCGCCGCGAATCAGAACCGTAGTGGGAGAAGGAGCTACCTGCGCGATCTGCCGAAAGACCTCCCTCATCAGAGAAGAGTTGCCGATCATTTCATCGGGGCGCCCCATGTCTTCGAGCGTTTTGCGGAGCTCAAGATTTTCTTTCTCCAGGGCATTTATCCGCGCCTGTCGCTTACGATGTTCTTTGACTGCCTGGGCGATGAGGTCGGCGATTGCCTCCAGAAACCTGAGTTCATCGGAAAGCATTTCATCGGTGGTATTCTGGTCGGTCACCCTGTCGACCGACAGCGCCCCCACAACCATATCTGCTGCAGTAATCGGCACACACAGAAATGCCACATTGAACTGATCCAGAAGACTTCGTGCGCCGGTTTTATCCAGAAAGGCAGGCTCATCCTTGAGGCGGGGAATCAGAATAGGCTTACCTCCAGCCACTACTTTCCCCGTGACGCCCTCGCCTACCCGGTACCGACCTTTGCGACGGTCGGAGTCAGAGATACCGCGGGCGACATGCACGCTCACCTCCGAGTCATCGGGGCTGAGAATCGAGATCATGCCGCGATTCATACCGGCATGTATCTCGAGGATTTCCAATATATCGTTCAGGACTGTCTGAAGATCTCCACCCATGGCCAGGAGCCGGGCTGTGTGGTAGAGTACCGATAGACCATTGAATCCTAAATCTGTTTTCAGCTCGGAAATAATCATACTGGTAACACCCTTTGTCGAGAAGCTTGAGAGTGTCTTCTCTAACCACCCTTGTTATTCGAGTACCCTTGACACAAATTTGTGTACGATGATAATATAGTTGGCGAATCCCACAAAAGGGCACAATACAGGCTCTCTAAGAACGCAAAGGGGACCGCCCGGTATGCCCGGGAGTCCCCTCTTTGGATATCCTGCCCAAACTGCCAGAGACGTTGCGCCCTGGCAGCTCTCCTGAATTGAAGTCGTGCAGGTTTTTGAGGCCGGTCTCCCGAAAAGACACCGGCCTACTTACACCGGACACAGGTTTTAGATGTCGTAGTAGAGTGCGAACTCCCACGGATGCGGACGAAGATCGATTGCCTGAACTTCGTTCTCCATTTTGTAGGAAACCCACTTCTCGATAACATCTGGAGTGAACACATCCCCCTTGAGCAGGAAGTCCTTGTCCTTATCCAGGGCAACCAGCGCTTCTCTGAGGGAACCCGGCGTGGTCGGAACCTTTGCCATTTCCTCCGGCGGGAGGTCGTAGATATCCTTGTCCAGCGGCTGACCCGGATCGACCTTGTTCTGGATACCATCGAGAGCAGCCATAAGCAGCGCCGACATTGCGAGGTAGGGGTTGCAGCTTGGATCCGGGCATCGGAATTCCAGGCGCTTTGCTTTCTCTGAAGTCGAGTACATGGGGATACGCACTGCAGCACTTCTGTTTCTGCTTGAGTAGGCGAGGTTAACCGGAGCTTCGAACCCGGGTACCAGACGCTTGTAGCTGTTGGTCGTCGGGTTGGTGAATGCCAGCAGCGCAGGAGCATGCTTCAGGATACCTCCGATTGCATACAGAGCGGTCTGCGACATTCCCGCGTATCCATCACCGGCAAAGAGGTTCTGCTTGCCTTTCCAGATCGAAAGGTGAGTGTGCATGCCTGTTCCGTTGTCATTGAAAAGCGGTTTGGGCATGAAAGTCACCGTTTTGCCGTACTTGCGAGCAGTGTTCTTGATGATGTACTTGTACTTCAGCAGCATGTCGCCCATTACAACCAGAGGAGCAAAACGGATATCGATTTCAGCCTGCCCGCCCGTAGCGACTTCGTGGTGCTGGGCCTCGATCGGCACACCGCTGGCAATCAGCTGAAGCATCATTTCACTGCGCATATCCTGCTGACTGTCTGTAGGCGGTACCGGGAAATACCCTTCTTTGTAGCGCGGCTTGTAAGCAAGGTTACGTGAATATCCGCTTTCGTCGATATTCTCTTCACGACCGGTATTCCAGCGACCTTCGACAGAATCAAGGAAATAGAAGCCTGAATTCGTGGTTTGATCGAACCGAACATCGTCGAAAATAAAGAATTCGGCCTCCGGCCCAAGAAAGGCGGTATCGCCGATGCCTGTGCTCTGGAGGTATGCTTCGGCCTTGCGCGCAATGTTTCGGGGATCGCGTGTGTAGTCCTGACCGGTGATAGGATCACAGATGTTACAAATAAGCACGATCGTCTTGTGGACCATGAACGGATCGATAAAAGCAGTCTCCGGGACCGGCTTTACCAGCATGTCCGATTCATTGATAGTCTGCCAGCCGCGCATCGAAGATCCGTCAAACCCAAGCCCATTCTCGAACACACCTTCATCGAGTTCTTCGACCGGAATGGAGAAATGCTGCCAGAGACCGGGAAAGTCCATGAATCGGAGATCCACGACTTTCACGTCTTGTTCTTTGATAAGGTTGAGCACATCCTTGGGAGTCTTCAAACCACTCATTTGTACCTCCAGGAGAGTTGAATGTTACAGAAACGGCACGGTTTTGTTTTTCCACCGGGTGCACAGAAGCTCTTCAGAGAAAAAAGCTCACAATTGTGCAGAGGACCTGACATACATGCAATCGCCATGCCAGGCGCTATCACCTCAGATATTATCGGCATCGCGCTTCTCCTATCATGAATGCCCACAGGCTCAAAATAACAGGATTGTAGCATTTTCGCCAGCAATCGGCTTGATTCTTCATTTGGCACAAAGGTCGGACGATAGCAGAAATGTGACACAAACATGTACCAGCGCGGTTTTTTTGACACATTTTCGTCGCAAATCACCTCCTCTGCGTCATACAAAACCGGCAAAACCGCCTCAAAATCGAAGCGGAGAGTGGTGTCGGACAAACTCCGCGGTTGAGATACTCAACCTCCAGGCCGTTTTCGGAAAGCTGGTCTTCCTGGCAAGAGATGTACCCGCGCATGATCTCCTGGGTGAACTCCGGATGGAACTGAACTCCCCAGGCTGAGCCCGCGCGAAAAGCATGGCAGTTATCTTTTGAACTCCAGCAGAGCTTTTTAGCTCCAGGCGGGAGATCGAGAACCGACTGAGAGTGTTCCGAATGAGCCAGAAACCTCTGCGGTAATCCCCGCATGAGCTTATCGGTTTGAGCCTCCTCCACGAGATTTACCTCGATAGTCCCGATCTCTCTGCCATGTGGATTCGGACCGACCTTCCCGCCAAGGGAGCCGGCAACAATCTGATGCCCAAAACAGATTCCGAGCACGGGGATTTCCATGTGAACCACCGCCTGGATCCATTCTTGCAGGGTCGTCATCCATGATTCAGCATCAGTGACCATGGAATGAGAGCCCGAGATTATGACACCTGCAAAAAGAGACGGATCCGGCAGATGATACGATTTTGTGGCATCTATGACTCTGCTACACGAAAGCGGACCACCGAGCCCCGTCCGTATCCATCGTTCAAAATCCCCATATTGGTGTCGAAGCTGGGGAAATGTAGATCCGGCTTTTATAATGACTATGCTCTTCATTGCCACTCGCAAACGCAAAAAGCAGGCCATCGAAGCGGAGTCCTTTCCACAGCTCCCCGGGTTCACCTCAGTTTGGTATATTGAATACTATGAAAAAGCCATCTCTTGATCAGCTGCTTTCGATACAACACGACATCTCCCGCGAACATGCCCGGGAGCACCTCAACCGCCTTGACGCTCGGTATTTTGAGCAATTCAACCCCGAGGAAGTCGCGATCCACATCAAAGGACTCTCGGAGATCGACTCCGATAACCCCGCCAGGATAATGGCGTCGTCACTTGCCGATGGCACGGTTTCATGTACCGTGCTGTCCTTTGATTATCCCTCGGTATTCTCCATCATTGCCGGATGCCTGACTGCCACCGGATTCGATGTCCAGTCGGGGAATGTGTTCACCTATGCCGCAGCGGACCCGGGCCCTGCACGAAAGACATCATTGACGTTCCGACGTTCGATGCGGCACCGGGTACAACCCAGTCTACGGCGGAACCGAAAAATTGTCGACCATTTTTCGGGGTTCCTTGCTACCCTGGAATCATTCGAGGACTG
>JBEPYC010000309.1:0-5364 GCA_041641555.1 Chitinivibrionales bacterium
TCGACGACCTGATCGAAGCGCCATTTCCGTGGATTCCGATGAACAGGGAGGCGGTACCGATTACCTCAACAAAATAATCGCTCATCTTCGGGCCCGCTCACGTTACGACCTGCGCTGTTACAAGAAATCCACCCTCGCCCGCCGAATTCAGCGCCGTATGCGCGTACGCAATGTGCCTTCGCTGGAAGGATATCTCCAGGTATTGCGAGAAAAACCGGATGAACCCGATGAACTTTTCAATGACCTCCTGATCGGAGTTACTTCGTTTTTTCGTGACCCGCAGGCCTGGGAGGAGCTGGACAAAAAGGTTTTATCGGGAATGATCAAGAATGCTCCCGAGAATGGGGCTATCCGGGTGTGGGTGCCGGGCTGCTCGACAGGACAGGAAGCCTACACGTTGGCAATACTTCTTTTCGAGCGAATCGAAAAGGAAAACCGGCCTCTGGAGATCCAGATTTTCGGAACCGATGTGGACAGTAAAGCACTGGAGTTCGCCCGGAAAGGGGTCTACGCAGAATCAGTTGCCGAAGAGGTGCCGGCTGATAAGCTGAACAAGTATTTCGGTAGAAGCGGGCAAAACTATGTAGTCGCCAAGGGCATCCGCGAAAAGGTCGTATTCGCCCTGCAGAATACGGTTTCAGACCCTCCGTTTTCCAAACTCGACCTGATATCCTGCCGCAATCTGATGATCTATCTGGAATCCGATGTCCAGGCACGTATGCTTCGGCTGTTTCACTTTGCACTCAACGAAGGCGGGTACCTCTTTTTGGGAAGTTCGGAGAGCATCGGAAAGCTGTCGGAGCAGTTCAAGGTCCTCTCCAAAAAATGGCGAATTTACCAACGAACCGGGGCATTGGCGCGGCCGGATTTCAGCTACGGGCGCATGCACAAGGATGACAAGGACCTTTCCAGGACAAGTGGAATGGATACCGGGAAACGGGACCACCGGGTGGGTGATCGCCATGCCGAAATGGCAAACCAGATGCTTCTTGAGCAGTACGCTCCGGCTGCCGTCGTGATATCCAAAACCATGGAGATCGTCTATCTGCGTGGCCCGGTCGATCGCTACCTTCGGTTTCCCACCGGGGAACTGACACGCGAGTTGTCAAGACTCCTGCGCGAAGGCATCAGTTCGCCGGTACGGGCGGCGATACGCAAGGCCCAAAAAGACAGATTTTCGGAAGTACAGAAGCAGGGACAGGTCAAGCGCGACGACGGCTACCATCCGATCGACATCACGGTGCGTCATCTCCCCGAACTTCCGGATCAAAACGACCTTCTGCTTGTCACGTTCAGCGACGTTCATCACCATGGGCCCATCCCTGCTCCTTCGGATCCTGTGCCCGCCGATGAATCGGTGGTGCGACAGCTCGAGCTGGAGCTCAGAACCACCAAAGACCAGATGGCCGGAACAGTCAGCGATCTGGAGACGGCCAACGAAGAGCTCAAAGCGTCCAATGAAGAAATCATGTCGATGAACGAGGAGTTTCAGTCGACCAACGAAGAGCTGGAGACCTCGCGCGAAGAACTACAGTCGCTCAATGAAGAATTGACGACGGTGAATAATCAGCTCGAAGAGAAAGTCGATGAGCTCGAAACGGCCAACGACGATTTGCGCAATCTTCTGAGCAGTACCGATATCGGCGTGGTGTTCCTGGACTCTCAGCTTCGGATCAAGCGTTTCACGAGATCTTCAGAGGAAGTCATCCGCCTCATACCGGGTGACATCGGGCGCTCTGTCAGTGATATGGCCCACGCATTCCGGGAATTTGACCTCTCTGCAAGTGTCAAGGAGGTCAGCGAATCTCTTCAGCCCAAAGTACACGAAACCGAGTCGACCGACGGCAAGTGGTACAATATCCGCATCCTTCCGTACCGCACCGAAAAAAACATTGTGGAAGGAATTGTCCTGACATTTATGGATGTCACCAAACGCCACCAGGAAATCGACGATCTCCTGGAACAGTGCACCGAAAAGGAACAGCGGGTAGAAGAGCTGAAGAAGAAGCTGCGAGAATCTGGGGTCGGACCTCTGTAAGTCATTGATATTCAATCAGATGACTACTAAAAAGGCACGAAATATGCCCCTATGGACCGAATTTTCGGGGCAAAACTCGGTCTATAGACTCAGGAATTCATCGGGGAATATGCGCCAGGGGAAGGTGTTTGTTTCCGGGATTGCGCTTTGCTGAATGCTATCTCCGTAGGGGAGGGTGTCTTCTCGCAACAGGCAGGTGCCGTCCAGTTCCTCCGCGGTCTCCCGGGATTTTGCGGGCACTCCGAGGTTGTTCTTGAAATCTTCTACAAAGCCTTGGTTACCAACCGCCAATGCCTCGGTCCATTTGGGTTGACGCTGTAATCCACCTTCGAGTCTTGTTTCTTCCACAATGTCGCGAGTCACCTGGCGGAGATCGTCCAGTGAGGATGTTCCAAGCAGCTGTCCGAGCATTTTATAGTCTACGACCTGATTACGCCTGCGCCGGTTCTGAATATCCGCATAGCCACAGAACGGCCAGAGAGCGGGGTCTTTTACCGCCCCGGCACGGACCATATTCAAGGCGATATAACCAATGCATCGTCTGAAATGACTTCCTGAACTCACGGCGGTTGCGTGATAGCGATCCTCCCAGAAAGAGCCTTTCCGGTTGCGGCGCCGGTTATACGCCTGCGCCACGGATCCTTCGGTAAGCTGCATGCTTCTGGCAATACATCCCATCTCTGCCCGGTCCTGCACAAGCAAGTGAATGTGGTTGCAGGTCACGGAGTAATCGAGTATGCATAAACCGAACCTGTCACGAGATTCCCTCGCCCACCGGGTCCACGTCCGGCGGTCCTGCTCGGCGTTGAGAAGAAACTGTCGATCATGGCAGCGATGGGTAAGGTGCCAGATGTGTCCTGGAACATAGTGTCGGTTGGCTCGTGGCATGGCAAAAAAATATGAGATGGAACTGAGCCGCGTGGATATGCGCGGTGGGGAAAGAGCGATACTTTATCATTTTCAGGGTCGTATAGACCGGATAATCGGGCGAAAACTCGGTCTATAGGCCCGATTTAGGGTGGTTTTGGGATGCTAAGTGCCACAGCATCAGGCACTTACTGAGGTCCGACCCCAGTGGAGGATCCCAGGTTGTCGTATGGACCGGATAATCGGGCGAAAATTCGGTCTATAGGCCCGATTTAGGGTAGTTTTTAGAGGTTAACCCTTTATGAATCAGGAACTTACGGAGGTCCGACCCCAATGAGCCCGGTGGTACCACATTTGCTCCCTTGTGGCTTCCCCTTGTCCGGGGCTGCGTTTTTCGCCGATATTCTGTCTTAATCCACAAAAAACGAAAGGGGTGTGTCTATGAATGCAAGACACCTGGTTACAGGGGTGTGTGCGGTTACGGGACTGATTCTGGCTTCCTGTGAAATGCAGGAGCAGGGGAGTGCCATTGAAAGTGGACAGCCATCGGCCCCCACGGGTGCTATCGCCGTTATCCATCCAACCGAGGGAAACGACATCCAGGGTACCGTCTCCTTTGAGCAAGCGGGCGAAGCCGTGCGGGTAACCGGTGAGCTTCGCAACCTCTCTCCGGGGATGCATGGGTTTCATGTGCATGAGTACGGTGACTGCTCGGCTTCGGATGCAACTTCCGCGGGAGGACATTATGCTCCCCACGGTAAGCCCCATGGTGCACCGGAAGATGTAGAGCGGCATGTTGGCGATCTGGGTAATATCGAAGCAAATGCGGAGGGCATTGCACAAATTGATATGGTCGACAGCCTGATTGCGCTTTCCGGCCCGAATTCCATTCTCGGCCGAGCCGTGGTGGTTCATCAGGGTGAAGACGATCTGGAATCGCAGCCATCGGGCGATGCCGGCCCGAGGGTGGGGTGCGGTGTCGTGGGAGTGAGCAACAATCAGTAATCAGCAGCGAGGAATCGGAGAACAGATCTGCATGGAGAGGGGGGCTTACAAAAACAGGGATTTCCCCGAAAGCCCCCCTTCGGAGGATTCAAGCGGTGCTGAGCCGGGATAAGAAAAAAAGACGATATTTGGTATGTCGTCTGCCCACGCAAAAAGGGAAGTGATCTGCACTTCCCTATATTTGTGAATACGTCGTTTGTGCTGCGCCGATCTGCAGGAGCGGTGATCAGCTTTCGGTCATGCCGATAAATGAATGTCGGTAGAAATGTCGCGGGGTGATTTCTTTGGAGTCAAGAATGTCGATATAGGAAACAACGACTTTTGCTCCCCCGTCAAATGCATCATCGACGGCCGCTTCGAGCCGCTTGTAACTTTCTACCTCGCCCTCTAACGTGGCGACCCCGTCTTCTACCCTGACATCAACCGCGTTTTCATCGACAAACCAGTTCCAGTAGAGTTCGTTCTCTATGTCGGTTTTGATCTCATTGTCGCTTTTCCAGCGCCATTCATCGCCGATATATAATCGATTCTGGACATCTGCAACTCCTGCCACCATTGAAACGACCTCGGTTGCATGCCTCTTTTCGTACAGGTTATCGACATCGCCGTAAAGGTAAACTTTATTGTTCCTGACTTCGGTAGACAGCTCATGCCGCTCGAGCACGGGGTCCCGAATCAGCGCGCTTTCCACCCGTTGTGTCAGCGCCTGGTCGTCGGTGAGTTCACCCAGACGGACAAAAAGAAAGTTGTTTACATCGACAACTCCCGGTGTATTATACGCATCTCGTTGCGCAGCGCGTTTTGATTGCAGGTTGTCGACTGCCCCCGAAAGCGTCACTTCGCCTTCCTTGACCGCTACATCAATCTTGTAAGACTTTGTGCGTGGATCGTGCTGCAGGGCATCGATTACCGACTGTTTAATCTGCTTATCCGAACGTTTGCGAGCTTCCAGGGACTTGCGGTTTTCTTCCAGGGATGTCCACCATTCGATCTGGAGATCCGTGGTGTCGACCTTCTCCACTCCGGCGACCCAGGAAGACATGTATGCTTCTCGTTTAGCCACCTGGCTGCCAACTGTCCCGGATAACACCACCTCGCCATCGTTCACATCGACATTTATAAACCGTTCGGGAGCATACGGCTCGGCGATCAACTGCCGCTTTACTTCGGCGAGTATTTCCTTGTCCGGGCGGTCTTCATTGTAGGTGACATCGAGGCGATTCTGAATCTCTTTGATGCCTTTTACCGATTTGGCCACCTTTGAGGCGAGCATCTTCTCTGCGTAGGAATCCACTTTCCCCTCGAGCGTGACTTCTCCTGCCTCGACTTCGAGCTGGACCTCGTAGGATTCGGTCGCGGGATCGGTGGCAAATGCTTCGATCAGGTCAGAGCGGATCTGCTCATCGGTTCGCGCCACCGGACGTACATCGATTATGTTGACGACCGCGCGTACG
>JBEPYC010000310.1:0-5340 GCA_041641555.1 Chitinivibrionales bacterium
CGGATATTTTCGTGCTCGTTCGCGTAGACCATGGTCCCAACACCCCGGTTGGAGAAAATCTCCTTGAGAAGAACACCCTCATTCCGGCCATCGAGCATATGCACCCGGTCGACACCGTGCTTGCATGCTCTCACCGCCAGTGAAAGAAGCGACAACCCTCGATCGTGTTTTTGGGTTTTGGGGTTTTTCTCCAATACACTCTCTGCTTCATCGACACGTAGCTGGGAGACGGTGCTGTCGGTGGAGACATATACTCGCTGGGGTATTTCGTATTGTTGGGCCGACAGCGCTCCGTTATCGGTAAGGTAGAACAGCTTTGATGCCTGCAGCTCGACACTGATTGTATACGCCAGCTCATCGGCCGATATATTATACGGCTTTCCTTTGGCGCTCCAGCCGATATTCGGGAAAATCGGGACCAGACCCTGATTGAGCACGTTGTTAATCAGTTCGGTCTGGACCTTTTCGACAATACCGGAATGTTGAAAATCGGTGCCGTTACGCACACCGATACCCCGGGCTTGCACCCAGTTGCCGATAATCGCCCACGTATTGTTTTCCGCCAGAAGAGTCATCAGTTTGTTGGAGACATCGAACGCCGCCATCTTGATAAATGGTATGGCTTTGGACGAAGAAACCCGAATGCCATCAACCGTTTCGCAGCGAACATCATAGGTTTCAAGTACTTCATCGATTCGTGTTCGAGCACCGGGGACCAGAACGATTTTAATGCCGGTATGATGAAGTTGGACGATGTCTTTGATCAAAAGAGGGAAGAATGGGTGATTGATCAGGGCACCATCGATTTTGATTACGAACGTTCGGTTCTTGAAGCGGTTTATGTACCCGAAGGCTTCCCGGATCGTCTCCACTTGCTCTTTCAGTCGTGTTTTGTCCATTCTCTTACCCTTCCAGAACGACCAGGTTGTCTCTGTGGACCACTTCATCAAAGAGTTTCTGGCCCAGTGCTTTGGCTATGTCAGAGGATTTCAGACCTTTGATCTTTTCCGTCTCTTCGGCCGAGTAGTTGGCCAGTCCGCGAGCCAGTACATGGCTCCTGGAGTCGGCAATGTCAATCGGATCCCCTGCCCGAAATAACCCTTTGACTTTGCGGACGCCGGCCGGAAGCAGGCTTTTTCCCTGAGACGTCAGTGCACGCCGTGCGCCCTCGTCGATCACGACGGTTCCCCGTGATTTTCCAACAAAAGCGATCCATCGTGCCCGGGATTTCATCTTTTTTTCCGAGGGCAGAAAGAGGGTCGCTGCGTCCGGATCACGAAGCACGTCACGCAGTGGTTTCGTGTATCCGTTGCCAATCAGTGCCGATGCACCCGCGCGGGTCACTTTCTGCGCGGCCAGGAGTTTGGTCGCCATACCGCCGACACTGATTTCACTGGCGTTTCCGCCGGCAAGAGCGTGGATCGCCTGGGTGATTTTCGGGACCAGTGGCACATGCCGAGCATCGCGGCAGGTAAGGGGGTTTTTCTCATACAGCCCGTTTACATCGGTCAGCATGACATAGAGGTCGGCATTTACAAGGAGCGAAATCTGGGCTCCCAGAGAGTCGTTGTCCCCGAACCTGATTTCTTCAACTCCAACTGAGTCGTTTTCGTTGACGATCGGAACAGCCTGGAAGCTGAAAAAGAGTGTTCCGCACGTTGAGATAACGGGTTTTATCACGAAGGTCATCCCAGGTGAGGAGAACCTGTCCAACCGGGACCGCATGATTGCGAAAGGCGCCTTCGTACCGCTCCATCAGCTGGGACTGCCCGATACTCGCGCATGCCTGTTTCATTGGAATGGTAGCAGGGCGTTTTTTTAATTCCAGGACGGTCATTCCATGGGCAATTGCGCCGGAAGTGACCAGAACGACCTGGATGCGCTGGTTTCGTAGTGCAACGATATCCTGCACCAGCAGACGTATTCGTCGTCGGCTTTCAGGGGAGTCGCGATCGGAGGTGACTATTCTACTGCCGATTTTGACGACAATAGTTTTCACCGGCGGCAGATCTTCGCGTAGAGCTATGTTTTTGTTTTTCGTTTTCATGACGGGGAAAGAAATATACTCTGCCGAGGCGAGCTTGTGGGGGAGCGAGGCAAAGGTTTTTTCTATTGAAGTCGCAAAATGAGCTCTTCGTACTCTCTCAGCTTGTTTTCCAGGCCGTACAAAGCCCGGCGGAGAGAATCCCGCTCGTGTTCGCAGCGGAGCACTGAATCGGCGAGGCCAACAATTCTTCGCTTTTCAGTGGAGCGTTTGGAGATGAGCTTTTCGGCCTGATCGACCTGCGTGTGATAGCCGGCGTTGTAGGACTGAAGCGCGTGGAGAACCGATAACCACGTGTTCACTTTATCGATATGACGCCCCATGGGATACTTCTCTTTGTACTTCTTGAATTCTGCAAGTGCCACTTCCCAGTCGGCGAAGGGGTTTTCGTAAAAGATACTCAGGTATCCCAGCTGATACTGCGCATCTTCGGCCAGGCTTGTATTCGGCCTACTCTGAAGAATCCTGTTATAGGCCCTTTTGGCATGCAGATAATCGCCGGTCGCAGCAAGCGAATCGGCGCTGGAGAGGGAACGACGGCTCGTGGTGGCCAGTTCTCCTGCGCAACCGGGAAACAGGAGAAAAGCCAGGAAAACGGCATATGGCCAGAATGTAAAGCACCGAGATGTCACAGTCAGGACTCGCGAGACGATTTATCCAGGTTGATCATTTGTTCGCCGCTGGAGGTGTAGTCCTCGGCGACCGGGTTTTTAATTTCGCGCAGCTTCCGGGTAACTTCCGAAATCCGCTCCGCCTCTGTCTGGATAGTACGGATTCGATCCTTGATTTCGTCGGGAAATTCCTGGGCCGACATTTCCAAAAACTGAGCATTCCCCGAGATTATCATCAAGGGGTTATTTATTTCGTGATTCACCGAGGCAACGATTTCACCAATAGCCGCCAGCCGCTTGGACCGAACGAGTTCTTCCTGGGATTTTTTCAGATTGATCGCCATGTCGAAAAAGGCCGATGCCAGGTCACCGATTTCATCCTTTGCATAGCCGCTTGGATCGAAATAGAAGTCGCCTCTCCCGATATAGCTGGCCGAATCGCGGAGCTTTCGGAGTCGTTTGGTTATGGCACTGGAAAACACCAGCGCAAAGGCGGCTGCAAACAGTGAAACCCCGATCAAAATGACCATGGTGACCTGCTTGGAATTATCGATTCGAGATTCTATCTCGCGAATGCGGAGTTTGGTTTGGGTATCGACCATGGATTTTGCCGTGTTTAGGGAGGCGGTGAACCCTGAATCGGCCATTCCGATGGTCTTGTTCAGCATGCTCATTTTGCGTTTTCTGAGGACGGAGGAACGCTCCGAACTTGCCTCAATCAAATCGGCAAAGGCCGAGGCGTACTGGCGATTATACCCCATGACATCGTCTTTGACCATGTTTGCCAGAACCCGAATACCAACATGCGGTCCTTCGGGAGGCGCTATAGCCGAATCCAGAACGAGAACCGAGTCGAGCTGAAGGACCATGGAATCCAGTAAGACGCCGATCGCCTCACTGGTTTCATCGAAATTCTGGACCGATTCTTCTTTGCGTATTCGATCGTAAATCACGTGGCTCCGTCGACGGCTGTCGTGGAGGCTGGAAATACGCAGGAAACCCTGTTGAGTCCAGTCTTGCTTCTTGAGAATGTGAGCGATTGCTTTCAGGTCGGTAAAACGAAGGACTACGACCATGTAAAACATATTGAGAAACACAATCGCCAGAAAGCCGAGGAATAGCTTCGATGCAATATTTATGCGCATAAAGAGAAAGGCCGGTGTGCGTGAGTAACGTGCCAGGCGAAAGCCCGGCACACAAAATCCCCTCGGCAGAGCGATCAGAAATCGTGACCCGCCGAGAGGTAGAATCGATTTTCATCTGCCGAAAGCCGAAGCCGTTCGGGCAGGTTTCCCGCGTATAGCAAGCGTCCCCAAGTAAACCGAAGGGGACCGGCCAGTGTGTTCACCGCAAGTCCAAGCCCGAACCCAACCGGCATATCCTTGAGAACTTTCTGCGTTGACAACTGTCTCGGGCTGAACTCTCCATGAGTCCAGGCGTATCCCCAGTCGATACTTGCACGTAAGTGGATGTCCTTACGAAGAAGAAATCGGTAGCTCATTTCGGCCATAAAAACAACATCACCGGGCCAGGCTCTGGACTCCAAACCAATGAAAGACACATAGTTGAAAATGCCCATATCCTGGAATTTTTCCTGGGGTACCGCTCCTCCGAGAAACATCCGTTCTACATCTGGAAGAGTATCATCAGACCAGGAAAATTGCAAGTGCGGACACAGCGTGTGGCGTGATCCAATGGTAAAGAATGAAGAAAGGCTGCCGTCAATTCGAAGGAATCGTTCCGTTCCTCCAAGTGCGTATGGCGCTCCCCCAATCGAAAAATAGTCTCTGTGCCCGTTTTGAGGAAAGGGAAACTGATCGGTATTGTCGATGATGAGGCGTGCCAGAAGAAGGCGGACCCCGCTGCGAAACGACGAGAGCGGATCCTGGAAAACCGATCCCACAGAGCGGTCCACCCGGAACTGCTCAACCCGCGTCCCCAGCTCGACCATTGCGGATTTCCCGACTTCGGTTCCCAGAAGCAGGTTCAGTCCTGCCTTGCGTAAGGTCATTTCCTGAAGAAAAAACTCATCGGAAGGCACCGTTTGCTTTAGCAGCGTATCGTAGACCAGGCGGGAGCGCCGCTCGCGTATGCGTTCGCGGGAGATGTATGCCTGAAACCGCATCGCGCTTGCCAGGAGATGATTGAATGGTTGAGTGCTGAGCAGGTCGATCGCATACTTTTCACGCCGTAGCCCATACTGGAGGTGCAGGGAAGAGCACATACCCCAGCCAAAGAGGTTTTCGAACGCGGGAGCGACGTAGCCTTCCAAAAGGTGAAACTCATCGAACCTCGCCGCCATCCTGACCCGCCAGACCGAGTGCCGCTCCACCCTGTACCTCCCCCTCTGCTGGGCGGGCTCCGACTGGGCCGAGGAGCCGGGCTACCTGAATCGGCGCACCCTGAGCCGGGACATGGTCCGGATCCAGCTCTTCTACTACCAGCGGGGATTCCGCGAGGCGTCGGTGGACACCACGATCTCGGAGCCCGTCGACGGGCGGGTCCGGGTCACCATCCTGGTGGACGAGGGGCGGCCGGTTCGGGTGGACTCCCTGGCGGTCGTGGGGCTCGGCGTGCTGGCCGACAGCGGCTACGCCGACGAGCTCCCGCTGGAGGTGGCCGACCCCCTGAGCAGCGTTCTCATGGACGCCACCCGCGACACGCTCCTGACCCGGCTCCGGAACC
>JBEPYC010000311.1:0-5309 GCA_041641555.1 Chitinivibrionales bacterium
ACCGGAAACATCGTCTGCTCTTGGTTTCGGCTTTCGTGCGGGTTTTTCAGGGTTACTGCACATGGAAGTTGTACAGGAGCGCCTCTCCCGGGAATATGGTGTCGAAATAATCGCTACGCTGCCCAACGTCGAATACCAGGTCGAGCTTACTAACGGGGAAACCGTGTTTGTAGAAAGTCCCGCGAAACTGCCGCCCCTTCAGGAGATAGAAGCGATAAAAGAGCCTATCACCTATGTTCGGATCGTAACACCGACCGACCACACCGGTGCCATCATGAAGCTGTGTGAAGACAAAAGGGCGGCTCTGACGAACATGGAATACCTTGAAACGACCCGGGTGTGCCTGCACTACCAGATACCCCTTGCCGAGGTAATCATCGATTTTTTCGACAAACTCAAGAGCTGTTCCCGCGGATACGCCTCACTGGACTACGAATTCAAAGGATACCAGCAACAGGATCTGGTCAAAGTCGACGTACTCATCAATCGCTCGCCCGTGGACGCGTTCTCGTCGATCGTACACCGTGAAAAATCCTACTCGTACGGACAAATGATAACCAGTAAGCTCAAAGAACTGATACCTCGCCAAATGTTCGAGGTCGCAATCCAGGCAGCAATCGGAACGCGGGTAATCGCGCGGACGACGGTCAAAGCCTACCGTAAGGATGTCACATCGAAATGCTACGGTGGCGATATCTCCCGGAAGCGCAAATTGCTCGAGAAACAAAAAGAAGGCAAGAAGCGCATGAAGCAGGTGGGTAATATCGAAATACCTCAAGAGGCGTTTCTGGCGGTTTTGACGCGGGAGTAACTACCATGAAGGGAGACCAGACCCAGAGAATGCCGGTCGACCGTCGAATCGTGGTCTACCGTTTTGCCCTTCGAAGCGTACTTCTGGCCGCCGCGGTCCTTTTTGTCAAATTTTTCATTCTCGACACCGTCGTTGTACAAACATCACAGATGAGTCCGACCATTGTTTCGGGCGACCGCCTGCTGTTTTTTCGACTTCCCCATCTTCCCGCATTCCGGAAGGCCTTCGGAGCCGATCGAGGTGATGTCGTCGTGGCAAAACCGGCAGGAGCAGAACAATCCTTTTTGTGCCTCCGGGTGGCGGGACTGGCAGGCGATACCGTCAGTGTCGAGCAAGGTGAATTTCGGAATACAAGCGATTCCGCGCTTTCGTTTCAATCGAGAACGGGGGTTAGCCCACTCCCCGCCGAGTACTCTCCCCGCGACCAAATGGAAGAACTTGTCGTTCCGACACAAGGGCACGTCTACAACTTAGATTCTCTTTCCATTCGTGACCTGTTTTTTGCCATATCTCTGGCGAAACACGAGAACCCGGGAAGAAACTATTCCATCAAGCCAATGCTCTATCTGGATGGCAAGCTGGAAAAGGACTTTACCATTCGCGAATTCTCTCTCTACAAAGGTTCTCTCGATTCTGTTCCCGCACCTCTCAGGGGTGACTGGTTTTTCTGGGAACGCATGCGCGCATACCTCGCCGACAAACTGCCGGACACCAGCATCTGGCTTTCCTTTGCCCTCATGGAGGATGGAAAACGCATCCATGAGTACCAGGTTGAGGAATCATGTATTTTTCTTCTTGCCGATGACTGGGATGAAGGCTTTGATTCTCGCTATTTCGGGCCAGTCCCTGTTTCGTCGTTAAAAGGCGGGGCTGCAATGGTCATATGGTCCAGCCGCTCCGATTCTTCCGGCGGTCTTCGTACCGACCGTTTTGCTCGTATCATCCGGTAACAAACCCATACATTCTTTTATGCCTCCATCCAAACACCCCAAGGGATATTTCGGTGAATTTGGCGGCCGTTTCGCCCCGGAAACCCTTATGCCGGCTCTCGAAGAAGTCGAGAAGGCCTATAAAAAGTTTCGTGCCGACACGGCGGCTCAGAAGAGGTATCGCGAACTGCTTCGCTCATATAACGGCAGACCGACACCTCTGTACTTCGCTGAAGGACTGACTCGTCATCTGGGTGGTGCCCGAATTTATCTCAAGCGCGAAGACCTCAATCATACCGGTGCCCACAAGATCACCAATTCGCTCGGACAGGCACTTCTTGCTGAGTACATGGGCAAGAAGCGCATTATCGCTGAAACGGGTGCCGGTCAGCACGGCGTTGCAACCGCGACAGCGGCAGCCTTGCTCGGTCTATCCTGCGATATCTACATGGGCACAGTCGATATGGCTCGACAACGACCGAACGTGTTCAGAATGAATCTTCTGGGCACGAAGGTTGTCGCGGTCGACAGCGGCGGAAAAACACTCAAGGATGCAGTAAATGAGGCTTTCCGCGACTGGACCAAGTCGGTTACCTCCACGCATTATGTCATGGGATCCGCTTTGGGACCACATCCCTTTCCAACAATCGTCAGAGATTTTCAATCGGTCATCGGCAAAGAAACGCGCCGTCAGATTCTCAAGGCAGAAAACAGGATACCCGATGAAGTCGTGGCCTGTGTCGGGGGTGGCTCGAATGCTATTGGAATGTTCAGCGGCTTTTTGAAAGAGAAAGACATAACGCTGGTGGGGGTGGAAGCCGGGGGTAAGGGACTCTCCGGCAAAGAACACGCGGTACGCCTGAGTCCATCGGAATACTCCCGCAAAGGCATCCTTCATGGCAGTTACTCGTACGTTCTAACCGATGCCCATGGGCAGATTGCAAATACCCATTCGGTCTCGGCAGGACTGGATTACAGCGGAGTTGGCCCTCAGCATTCCTACCTTCACTCGATAGATCGGGTTCGGTACACCTATGCTACCGACGACGAAGCAGTCGAGGCGTTTCAGCTTCTCAGCAAATGTGAAGGGATAATCCCTGCTCTCGAATCGGCTCATGCCGTGGCCTATGCTATGAAACGGGCTCCCGAGATGCCACGATCATCGGTCATGGTGATAAATCTCTCCGGGCGGGGAGACAAGGATATTTTTCATGTGGCAGAGCACCTGGGGATGAAGATATGAGCCGATACGAAGCAACATTCAAAAAGCTCGCTGAGAAAAACGAGATCGCATTTATTCCCTTTGCGGTCGCCGGTGACCCAACAATTGACCTGAGCGAACGGGTTTTCAAGACGTATATCGATTCAGGGGCGGATGTACTGGAAATCGGGTATCCTTTTTCGGATCCGGTCGCCGACGGTCCCGTAAATCAGAGGGCCGGAATGAGAGCCATTTCCGCGGGAATCACCCATTCCAGATTCTTTGATCTCATACAATCGCTGCGCAAGTATTCCGACATACCCATGGGGGCACTGCTGTATGCAAACACCGCGATGCACCTTGGATACGAAGAATTCTGTAAGCGCTCAGCCGATAGCGGACTCGACAGCGTCCTGGTCGCTGACCTTCCCCCGGAAGAGGCATTTGCATTTGAGGAAGCCGCACGCTCCAACGGTCTTTCAACCGTGTATATCGTATCCGAATTGACTCCCGCCAAACGCATGACTATGATCTGCAAAAAGGTCGATGGGTTTGTGTACGTTGTCAGCCGACTGGGGCCAACCGGTGCTCAGCAGGATCTGAGTGGATCGGTACGGGAAACACTGACGAATCTCAAGCAGTGCACAGATCGACCTTTATGTGTAGGATTTGGTCTGAGTACTCCTGAGCACATCAGAGCGATCGCACAAGCGGGAGCCGATGGAGCAATTGTTGGAAGCGCTCTGGTCAGAGTAATCGAAGACGAGGCCCAGAATCCCGATGCCATGCTGGAAACACTTGCTTCGCGGACGCAGGCCTACAAAAACGCAACCCGGAACGCATAGCAACGGAATAGACAATGGTCCATCTCGACCTTGCCTCCATAGCGGCAACTCTGGAGGGTTTGGAGGAGACAATCATCTCCAAGCTCATCGACCGAGCCCAGTTCAAGGTAAACCCTTCCATTTACAACAAAGGGGAAAGCGAGTTCAACGGCGAGGACCAGCTCAGCCTCTTTGATCTTCGTTTACTCTATCAGGAACGTATGGACGCGGATTTCGGAAGGTTCTGTGTTCCCGAAGAACGTCCATTCAATGCATCGTTGCCCTCGCCCAAAAGAAAAGTCACTCTCCCCGACCGCGGACTCGGCATCGATGACTACAACAGCGTGAATCTCACACGCGAAATTCGTGAATCGTACCTGGAACTGGTAAAACGCATCTGCAGACCGGGATCCGACGGCCAATATGGCTCCAGTGTGGAGCACGACATATATGCAGTTCAGGCGATCGCACGGCGCATTCACTATGGCTCACTGTTCGTGGCCGAAAGCAAATACCGTGAATCTACAAGCGAGTACCGGGATCTGATCACAGCTCGCGATCGTCAGGGACTGATGACAAAGCTAACCCGCAAGGAAGTCGAAGACAAAATTGTGGAGCGAATCCGAAACAAGGTAGAGGTACTCCAGTCTACTGCCAACACCCGGGTACGTCATCTTATCGATCCGGAAACCGTGGTACAGTTCTATCGAGAAACGGTCATACCTTTGACAAAGCAAGGAGAAGTGCAGTACCTTCTCCAGCGCCCGACCCGTTGAGCATGGCTATCTCATTTGAAAAAATCATAATTCACAGCGTCGGTCTGATCGGGGGTTCTCTGGGGCTGGCCCTCAAGGCCTCCGGGTACAAGGGCAGAATCATCGGTCTTGGCTCACCAGAGAATATTGATCAGGCAAATAATGCGGGGTGCATTGACGAGGGATATACATACGACAAACTGGAACAGGTTATCTCTGGAGGGGGAATACTTTTTCTCTGCTCCCCCGTCTCCGTCATTATAGATACCATTAAAACTCTCGGTACCCTGCAGCTTCCATCCAATCTGCTGATTACCGATGTCGGAAGCACCAAGGACAGGATCATGCAGACCGCCCGGGAGCATCTTCCTTCCCACGTAGCATTTGTCGGGGGCCACCCAATGGCCGGTTCCGAAAAAAGCGGCGCCGGGGCTGCAGACCCGTTTCTTTTCCAGAATGCAATTTACGTACTTGTCCCTCAGAAACCTGAGTCCTCCGCGCAGGTACCGGAATTCAGAAGGTTTCTTGAACGAAACTTAGGCTGTAGAATAGCTGAGCTCAACAGCAGGACCCACGACAGGATTGCCGCAACCATCAGCCATGTCCCGCACCTTCTTGCAGTTGCCTTGGTTAACATGGCTGGAGATGAAAATGTGGAACGTCCCGGGACACTCTCGTTTGCAGCGGGCGGATTTCGCGATCTTACCCGAGTCGCCTCGGCGCCCTATCAGATGTGGCATGATATTCTGTCGACCAACCGGGAGAGTATCGAACCAGTACTCGACCAAA
>JBEPYC010000312.1:0-5303 GCA_041641555.1 Chitinivibrionales bacterium
TCTTTAGAAAAATCCGCCACAATCCCCCCGTTGCCATCGACTATTGTCACCGCTCCCTCGATATGCTCCTGAAGCAGAATGCCTTGGGTATGAAGATTGAGGTCGGCCAGCACGATATCGCCCTCACCCTGAATCCTGAAATCATAGCCCGGATGCTGCACACCGCCTGATGACCGTAAGGTACTGGAAATAGTGTTGTTATACGAATACTGGTATGCTTCGGCCAGCGTCACTTTGCCATCCTGGGACATGTCTCCGCACCCGCGAAGTGCATTGATGAAGTGAAAGGTGAAGATGGAGTTTTTGTAGGCATCGGATTCCTGCGAGTTCTCGGTCGAAGAACTCGAGTAGAGGGTTACCTGCCCCTGAACCTTGCTGTCTTCGCGGAACAGAAACGGCTCAGCCAGCTTTCCGCCTTTGGGTCGGGTGAAACCACCACTCTGGCAGGCATCGAGCACGGCAATTCTGATGCGGGCCGGGAGTTTGTCCAGGTGGGTCCGAAGAGTGGCCAGGGAGTAGGTCTCGTTGCCCATGCGGAGGAAGCGCTCGTCTCCGTGCCCACTATAATAGAAAAAGAAGAGGTCATCGCTGTCCGGTTTCACCCGGTCGGCAGCTTCCTGGAGTGCACGTGAAAGCTCGGCGCTGTTGTTGTTGTAGAGCACGGTGATATTTTCCGGCTCAAACCCGCACAGATCGGTGAGGACGTCCTGAAGAGAGGTAATGTCGTTTCGGACATACCGCAGTCGCTCCAGCTGGGGTCCGCCGTGAGCATTTCCCACCAGCACGGCGTGTCGCTCCGCCTGCAGAGAAGAGAAAAGCACCAGCGCTAAGAGTAGAGCCCGCACGCTATCCCTCCCTCGTTTTGGTATACACGATCGTGCGCACTTCGGCATTGTGTCCTATTACAGGATCCATCGTCAGCAGTGAGCCGGCTCGGGCAAACGATTGCCGAATCCTCTCTGTGACATCGGCCAGAGCCACCGGATCTTCGGAGAAGACGGCGATCAGCATTTCCTGCCCGATATAATCATCGAGTTCGATACTGTGGGGAAGAGGAATATCCTGTCCCGGTTGGATACTGATTGAACTGTCGCCCTCACTGGGGTAGTAGCTTGTTATCTCCCCGCGCTCATCGATACTCACAAGAATCAGGCGGCTGTCTTGGGCGCAGGAGTAGGTAAGCTGGATACGCTCTCCTGGATGGTAGATGTGGTCGGGCCGAGCCTGCAACTCTCCCCCTCGCGACATCACCAGGACATCGATTGACACCGCACCCTTGGACCTGAAACCATCCTGGTGAGGTTGCCGGTACACCTGAAGGAGCCCCAGGCCCCCGACCAGCAAAAGAAGTGAAGCTGCCATGGCAAAGATCGGACGGATTTGAGTGCTCGTGCGTTGCGAGTACTGTGGTATATCGGAGCCGTGGGGGTATTTTTCAAGAAAAGACCTACGGTCCGTGTCGAGTTTTGTGAGGTATGATGTGCATGTGGAACAGGATTCTATGTGCTCGCGCATGGTCTGGCGTTTATCCTGATCGAATCCATCTGCCGCGTAGGTTTCCAGGTCGATTCGTGAGTAAACGTGCTCGGTGGTCATAAGGCAAGCCTTTTTCTCAGCCGGGGAAGGCTTTTTTCGAACGTGCGGAGGTTTCGCCTGATTGTCGCGGGAGATTGTCCGCATATTTTCTGAATATCCGTCTGGTTGAGTCCTTCAATGTGGGTATAGTACACTGCTTCCCTAACCTTCCGGTTGTGGCACTCCAGTGCAAGCCTGATAATCTGACGCCGGCTCAGCTCCGAATCGGGCTTTTCCCCCGACACGACTTCATCGGCATCGATTGCTCCCCGGAATTTCCGGCGCTGACGAAGCACATTGAAGCAATGGTTTTGCGCTGCCCGGTAGATCCACGCCACGACCTTTTCGGGATCTCGTATTCGATGATGGCTTTCGATCAGCCGCGCAAACACCTCCTGCACCGCATCCTGCGCATCGTCTTGCGAGCCCAGAATCCCCAGGCACCGTCCGTGAATCAGAAACCCGTACTGTTCGTACAGTTTTCGTACATCGACTGCAATCATCCGGATCCGCCTGACACGCCCACCACCATGGTCTCCCTGGAACAATATGTCTTACCACAGCGCATCCCGTCCCTGTCTCCCTCCGACGGAACTGTCGCCTCATCACCTTCACCTCACCTGAGCGTTGCAAGGGCAACCGGTGAGTGTGGGTCGGTAACATCGAAAATCTTTACGCCATCGATCTCCATAACATACAGTGTGCTCCCGTGCCATATAAAGTCGATCGCCCGTGGGGTGTCCCATTGTATCACTCGTGTCAAAGCATACGGATCGGAAACATCCCAGAGCGAATAGCCGTTGAGATCCTGCCCCACATAGAGCAGCGAATCTCTGATCGAGAGCCCGAAGGGGGAGGATAGCGGTACCTGATCGAGCTGTCGGGGATTGGCCGGATCGGCGATACTCAGAGAGAAAAGCAGGTTGCTGCTCCCCCCGCAGTTTCCGCCGCCCCGCAATGTCACGTAGGCGATCGTATCCTGGACGACCACCGGATCGCACGACCGGATATGCGAGAACGTTCCTACTTTCACCGGATTTCCCGGATCGCTTCGGTCCAGAACATACATGCCGGTTGTTCCGCCCACATATAAATGCGATCGCGTGGGGAACAGTGTTTCGATAGACCAGTCGACATGGGTCTGGGAGATTTCCCGAGGCTTTGCCGGATCGGTGATATCCATCGTGAACAGGTAGTCATGCTCTATATAATAGAGGAAGGAATCGATAACGGCGAACACGGCGTACGACCCGCCGGTACCCCCACCCGCAGAGCTTTCCATGGCAACCGGTGTACTGGCGCACCCGAATCCGCCCCGGGTGTCATGGCCCATGGAGTGGTAATGTTGGTGCTGGTATCGATCCGTTCCTCCGATCACGCTGGTTACCTCGTAGAGGGTGTCATCGTAGAGCCGAATAGCCAGCACCGAGCCATAGGAGTTGGCATAGATGATACTGTCTTTGATGGCCACCCCGGAATTGCCCTGGATCGGGATAGTCAGTTTTCGGCGGGGGGCTTTCGAGTCGGCCACGGAGTACACATGCACGCCGGTGGATCGGTCCGATATTAAAAGAAGAGAATCGTAGAGATAGATATTGGCCGGCGCGACAAGCGGCGATGTATCCATGCGGAACCCGACCGAAAGGGTAAAGAGAAGCACCAGCCCGGCGACTGCACGCAGGCGAATGTATCGGCCAGAGAATGCACCCTGCCTGCATGTTTGCGATGAGTCGCCGGTATCCGGCGCGGTGTGTGGATGGTCCATAGCTTCGTTTGAAGACATCACTTACCCCTTTCACGGCGTCCGAGATGAACACCGAGGCTGACGGTCAGCGCGAGGTTACCCGCCACGAATCTGCCCGATGGATAGAAGACCGTGGAGCGGTCGGCTTTTTCTTCGCTGGTCCACCGATACCCCTTTTCGATATAACTCAGAGGAAGGGAGATGTCGGCGGCGACCCACAACAGGTCCGAAATTGTACGATGGAGCCCGGCCGAAGGCTTGATGTACCACGAGGTGTACTGAATTCCCTGTACCGAAAAATCCGAAGCACCCTTCTGGGAGTAGACTTCGTTACCGCTGCTGCTGTAATATCGCGTGGTGGCATTGGTTCGTTCGATACGGAAGATATTCAGGTAGTTGGCTTTTCCCGCACTCACTCCGATCCGGAATGCGGTCAGTGAATCCAGGGAGACTCGTTTGCCCATCCCTGCCCCGAACCCGAGGAATTTGACATACAAATGATCCCGCGAAGAGTACTCTTCGACGACATAATCATGGGGAATGACCGTTGCCTGATTCTTCGGAAACGTATCGCGGACAGTATGGGTAACGTAGTAGTCCCGGGCGGAGAACCTGTGCATCAGTTCGAGACCGAAATAGCTTCCGCTCTTACTATAATAGGTCGCCTGAACATCGAAACCGAGATTCGGGCGTTCTTTCCCGTGGAACGGGTGGGAGTAGGTGTAGCGTGTCTGGGTATATCCCGAGCTGTTGTCGGCAGTCGATGCTTCGGCGGTAACGTATGGATTACCCCTCCAGGAATTTCCATACTCCTGTGCGATATGGCCATCGATATGATCGGGAAACAGAAAATAGCCCCCGGTTATCCCAGCCCCCAGGCACCACTCACCCGCCGAGGCTGTTGCGGTTATAATGAGAAGAGAAAATGCTGCGATAACTCCCGCACCCGAATGCAGCGCCCTGTTTGGGCAAGGAAGCTCGAAGTGCTGGTGAAAAAGAGGGAAGACGGGGATCCAACGATTCATGACAGTGTCCTTTCCAGTGATGTTCACCCGATAGACACCCCAACCCCCCTCGATCGCTCATTTTTTTTTGCGGGAGATGGAATTCCTCCCCATCCTGAGCACTTTCCTTGCTCAGCCCCTCGAAGGCGGGGCAGCCGACAAAGGACGATGCTGCAGGCATTTGTCATCCCGGACCGTGATCCGGGATCCAGGAAGGCATTGCCCGCCGGGCATAGGGCTTTTAACGTGTTCACTATTGCGGAGGACCATCAATTGTATCCAACGGAACCATCCCCCAGCAAAATGCCGCGGCATTTGCGCTAAGAGACTGACACAAGCCCGTTAAGCAGGGGACACAAGCCTGTTAAGTGGAACCGTACCATCTTCTGTGTATACGGTTGTTTCGTTGTCATCTCTATCCCGCTACCTGTCACCACCCAAAAGCAGCTCTTCCGTACAGATTTCACTGCTTCCTGCCAGGAAGCACTTCCTCCCCGACAGTATTGCGTCAGGCCGATGCTGTGAAGTATTATGACGAAAAGGCATTTTGCTGCACCCGCGGACAATTTCAAGCACACGATCCCTGCACCCATCAATAGAGCTACCCCGAGAATCACGGCCGTGTGCTGGTTGTAGGCGTCAGGAAATCCAGGAAGTGCCTTGATTCGCTGCCGCCCCAGGAGGCATTATCGTTTCATGCAGTGGCTTCAAAGGCGAACTTTCTTCAGGGAGGTAAGGTGTCCGGTGGGGTGAGATAAATGTTCACCTTTATATAGAGGCAGTGGCTTCAAAGGTGAACTTTTGTTCGGGTTTGAAGGAGTTGGTGTCAATAAATTTAAACAATGAAATTATAGGGCGGCGGAAAGACAAGAAGAAAAAAGACCAGCCCCTGAAGGAGAAGGAATGCTGCGTTAAAGACAGAATAAGGAAAGAGAAAGAAAAAATTAACCCAAAAGGCAATTTAGAGGAAGATGCAGATA
>JBEPYC010000313.1:0-5293 GCA_041641555.1 Chitinivibrionales bacterium
CTGTCGCTTGATAGGGTGTTTTCTATGCTCTTGTGCAGTCTATCCGATCGAATTGGCCAGAACAGGGCGAATAAGGCGGCCAGGCTAATGGCGACGATGCCGGCCAGGAGAATGCTGCGAGTAGAACCTTTCGAATTGCGTAAAAATCCGCGCTTGAGAATCATTCCACACTTCTGGTTAGGATTCAAATGCCAGTTTTCCGAATACGTTCGACCAATAAAGTAAATTGTTCGCGTTTGCCGTTCTGATAGCTTTAACCTCCTCGGAGGTGGTCGGGAGAGTCGGGGTAATAAATTATCTTTTAGTCTCTCGATTTTTCCATTTTACCCAGTTTTCTCAGGTCATGTCCGAACTCAAACAGCAAAAAAACGTTCTCCTGGTTTCTGCAAGTGTTCAATTCCGAAACGAGATTAAGCAGCACCTTGTTCCTGCCGGCTATCGAATTCTGGATACCCCCACGCAGAACGAAGCTCTGGCCGCCGTCGATCGTGAAACAATCGATGTGGTTCTGCTGGATATCGAGAAGATGCCCAAACTCGAATTCGATCTGGTGAACTACATCAAGTCTCGAGCTGCATCCGCAGAGATTGTCGTTTTTGCCTCAATACATGAACTCGAGGAAGCGACTCGGGCTCTCAGAAGTGGTGCTTCGTTTTATCTGATCAAGCCGGTTACCTACTCACATCTGGTCAGCATACTCCGAAAAGTATCCCAGAAGCTTGATCGAGTGCAGGAGTCACTGGATCTTGAGCAGAGTATTCTTGCCGATCTCATGGCAGGGAGTCCTGCGATGCAGAAGATGCTCAAACTTGCCCTGAAAATCGCTCCGACCTCTTCAACCGTTCTGGTCGGCGGTGAAAGTGGTACAGGAAAAGAGTTCTTCGCCCGTATAATTCACCGCATGTCGGGGAGGCAGGAGGGGCAGTTTGTTGCCATGAACTGTGGCTCAGTACCGGACAGTTTGTTGGAAAGCGAATTGTTTGGTCACAAGAAGGGATCATTTACCGGGGCCGAAAGTGATAAGCCCGGGCTTGTGGAAGAAGCGCACATGGGAACGCTTTTCCTGGATGAGGTCGGGGAGCTTTCACCGACTGCGCAGGTCAAATTATTGCGTTTTCTGCAGGAGCGTACTTTCCGGAGGATTGGAGACAACACTCTTCGGTCGGTAAACGTTCGGGTGATTGCCGCCACTAATCGAGATTTGCCCCAGAGAGTCAGGGAAGGAGGTTTTCGGGAGGACCTCTATTACCGGCTGAACGTTTTCAACCTTTATTTGCCGCCGCTACGGGAACGCCGGGAGACGATTCCTAGCCTGATCCGCCTCTTTGTTCATCGTATGAATGAACGATTAAGCAAGAACATCACCCGGATATCAAAAGGTGCTGAGGTCGTTCTGGCAAATTATTCATATCCGGGCAATGTCAGGGAGCTGGAAAACATAATCGAGCATGCCACAGTGCTTGCAGATCCCCCGGAAATCAAAGAAAAAGACCTGCCGGATTTTTTGTTCCGCAACCGACTCCTTCTTGCGGCACCCGAAAGCCCCTCAGAACCATCGGAAATCCTTCCCCTGAAAGAAGTCGAAAAGGAACACATCCGTCGAGCGTTGTCACTTCTGGAGTATAATTATACCGAGACAGCCAAAAAACTCGGAGTATCGCGCTCGACACTGTGGAGAAAAATCAAGGAGTATCATATTGATGTGCCCTGAAGACCGTAAGGCATCGGGAAAGCAACTTTTCCGATGCCTGGGCACCTGGATTCCATTATATTAGAATTATGACCGCCAGGTCTCACAGGATTAAACGGGGGCGGAGTCGCCTTTTCTCCAGCGGCTTCGTAGCAGGGCATCCTTTGAACAGTTTTATGTCTTTTTAACGCCAGGAGGTAGGTGAATGCTTGGACTCAAAACCAACCGATGGATCGTCGTTTTGTCACTCATAGTAGCTGTTGCTACGAGCGCTTTCGGTGGCGAAGAAGATTATTTCACATGGTCCGATTCTACGAGGATCTACGTAATGACCGGACCCAACGGGGCTGCAATCGCTCCCGACAATGCATACGGCACGGCGAAAAACTTTCCTGTGCTTATTCGGCTGACTCCAGATAATTTCGGAGATTTTGGTGCCATTAAAGAAGGCGGTGATGACATCCGCTTTACCGGTATTGAACCCGGCTTCCTTGGTCAGGTAAATGCCGTTCCACTCAGCTATGCCATCTCTCGCTGGGTTGATGGACCCAACGATCAGGACACCGCTGAAATCTGGGTGAAGATGAATCGGGTGGGACTTTACGACGACAATCAATACATTCTCATGCATTGGGGTAAAGCCGATGCCCCTGCAGCATCGGATCCGCAGGCAGTATTCTCAAAGGAAAACGGTTTCCATGGCGTCTGGCACTTGGACGAAAGTGCTGACGGTACAGGTAGCGATGGTGTCTATAAAGATGCATCATCGGCTCAGGCGCATGGAAAAGACATGGTCGAAGGAGAACCAGCCGAGGGAATGATCGGTTTGGCACCCCGTTTCAATGGCTCGAGTGATTACATCGAGTGCCCCGGACTCAGTGACAGCATTGGGCAGGATTCCACTCTGATGGTCTCTGCGTGGATAAAGCTCGAGGATAACGGAACCCATCAATCAATTGCATGGAAATATGACAGGGACGATGATGGTCAGCAATTGTTGAATTCGGGCTTTGGACTTCAGTACAGGAAAAACGATGCCGTGCTCTTCAGGCTTACTCATGAGACGAAGTACAAGAACGTCTTTCTTGATGAAGGCATTCCGATGGATGGAAATACCTGGTACTATGTTGCTGGTACATACCTGGGTACCACGGGCGGCTATTCTCTCAATATCAATGCCGAGAGCAAAAAAACAAATTTCATAAATCCAAAACCCAAGGGAGAAATCGGTCCCAACAGTATCCCCTTGAATATTGGGCGCGACGGTACATCTGCTGCCGGAAGTGATTACGCGAAAGGTGTAATCGATGAGGTCCGGGTAGAAAAGATCCGCACGGGCGAGTGGATAAAGCTCTGCTACGAAAACCAGAAGCCTCTGGGAGAGCAGATGATGATTGGAATCGGGGGGCAGGATGTTCAGTCTGCACAGCCTCGTACTCGTGCTGCTATGGTAAGTGGCTCAGCTGGTGCGCATAAGCTGATTGCCGGCCGAAGAGATCTGGCGCGTTCCTATGATGGCAAAGGGGATATCGCAGTATACGATCTTCATGGTCGAAAAGTTCTTCGCGCCCCTGGCTCTTCACTAAGCAACGGAGTAATCGAAGACCTGAACATGGGCACCGGAATCGTGATTACTCGACCGGAGAAATAGTTTTTACAAACACTGACAGCAATGCAAAGGGGCTTCGATTTCTTCGGAGCCCCTTTCGCTATTAGACGGTTTCTGCAGATCGTTATCGGTCACTTAAATGCCGGGTTTATGCAGAAAGTATTCCGCTGCCCGGGCTGGCGCTTCCCTTTCTTCACCCCTCTGCACAGCACTCGTGACAACTGGGCGAAAACCAAGGCCCGACGCGGACATCGAACTGCCGATTTTCTCGTTCATCGCGTACTCCGGTAAGTGCCCGTTCAATGGATGCGAACGGACCGGAGCTGCTCTGGGCATAGGGAGAGAGTCCATCAGCGTTGTCATTGCCCCAGGGAGCCAGGAAAAATTCGATCGTTTGATCATCACCAGGCATATTCGACTCCTCTGAACATGCAGCATACGCTTTGGGTCAGCGGACTCGCACGATCGAGCGCTTGAATTCGCCGAGGTGATCACCATTAATCCCGTAGACGTTCATTCGAAGAATATAGGCACCTGGAGAAATTACCTTCCCGCTGGAACTGCGTCCATCCCAAGCAATATTGTTTACTCCATGGGCCAGGCCCGAAGACAGTGCTTTCTGCCAAAGAACTTGGCCTTGCATGTTGTAGAGAAAGAACCTGACGGTGCCGACCTGAGCATTCAGTGGAATACGGAAGCGAAGGTTCACTATCCTGTGGCTTGGATTGGGGTAACATCCCAGGAGTGCCACCCGTGCTGATAGGAGTTCGTCCTGTAGCAATGAAAGGTAAGATTCGTTACCGATTGCGACAGTGCGCTGCTGCAGGCTTCCGGGGTCAAGATCCACCGAGATCCATCCTTCATCGGGCACTTCCCATTTGTGAGAGCCAGGCTGTAGCACTTGAGCCTGAATGCCTTCGGGGATTTCGGCGTTGTCTTTCAGGCTGAACCGCAGGCGTTGTTTGGATTGGGAACTGTTTGCAAAGGAAAGCTTGAAGCTAAAGCCCCCATTTTCCATAGAATGCGTTACGATATGACCAAAGACATTTCCACGCTTTCTGTCGTAGATTCCTGCGGTAACCGGGGCAAACGAAGGTGAACTCGGAAGCATCGTCGCATCCTTATCTCCCTTGCGATATCCGCAATAGATTGGCGAAAGGCGGTAATCCTCTGTTTCGGCAACAACTTTGTAGCTCCATCCATCTGCCGCGCGCGAGCTTTTCCTGGCCAGACCAGTAGCATGATGCGACATGGTTGAAGGGGTCGGTGGAATGCTGATCGTAAGATCTTTCTGGTCATTGTTATTGAACACCGAATATGCGGTGCGCACTTTCGAGGTAAGCGCATATGCCTTATTCTGCACACCCGGATCCTCAACGGTGCTCGAGTAGATAAGCTCAGTAAGGTAGTATTCCTCGTCCCCAGACTGAACTGGGCGCCACACGTAAAACTCAAGTAAGTCGTGGTTTGGGGTGGCGTCGAGAATGTCGCCAATGCACACGGAGTAGTTAGACCAGGGGAGTGCGATATGTGCCCACTCGTGACTGGGAAGCCTGAATTCGGCGGATTTCCTATAGGAAAACGATTTCCCGGCACCAAGGCCGATCAATGTCGAACTGACCGAGCGTGCCTTGAGCCAGAATACGCGGCCCGGAACAAATCGAAAATAGTCATCGTTATCTGGAGAATACTCCAGCCAGTCCTTACCTGAGGGGTGATCGATATTGTCATCGTGGTCAACAAATCGAAACAGGCGAAAAGCCGTATTGTCGTATATCCATGGCTCTTCTTGGGAAAGCTCGTCAAGCACCTGGGCAGCGCCATTGCTATCCAGCTCAGCAGTGGACCATAAAGGGGTCCAGCGCATGGATGGAACCGTGACCTTATCTGAGTTCAGTCTTCGGATGCTTCGTGATAGATCCAAGGTGTCAATATGAACACCATCACTTACAACAAACCTGATTCGTACTCCCCCTTTTTCACTGATAGACCCA
>JBEPYC010000314.1:0-5274 GCA_041641555.1 Chitinivibrionales bacterium
CCAGGATACGTGCAAAAAAGGTTGTCTTTGTCGCGAATGTCGGCCAAAGATGAATTCCTGCCTCTATTCCCACACGATAGGTTTCCACCGGAAATCCACCAACCCACCAGTGGGGGAGTGCATCACCGAACCACGGACCCAAGAAAGGGATACAATGATCCTAAAGCCTTTCGTTGCAAGTACTTACATGGTAGAGAGACAATAATTCAAGCGCTTAATCGTTCACCGGCAGGAGGTAGGCCCTTTTCGGCAGTATAGTATAGAACGGGACTTGCACGCAAGGAGGAGGGGAAGAAAGCGCTTCCTGTCAGGAAGCAGGGGAAAGAAAATTCGAAATTCGAAATTCGAAATTCGAAACAAATTCGAATACAGAAATTCAAATAAGGCAAACGGAATCAAAGCACCTGCAGAAGGGGGAGGAAAATTCGAAATTAGAAGTTCGAAACAAATTCGAATGCGGAAATTCAAATACAGCAAACGGAATCAGAAGAACCTGCAGAAAGATACAAAGCAAATCCGAATTCTAACCTCAAACCAGGGTGGCCTGCGGGAGTAGTACTTGTGATTGGCGGTGCCAATTCCTATTCTTAATGGTAGCTACATCGATAATGCAGGGGATAAAAGAGACTGGAGAAACATGAAAAACGAATTTGAACGCGCTCTGATTCGCTTGCGGGATTCGAATCTCAGTCCGGAGGAACGAAAAGAAGCGCTTGCGGTTGTCGGGGAATTCACGCTGCGCGCAAAGGAAAATGTCGGAAGGCTGAGTGAACCGCTCTATATTGAAAAACTGACTGATGCACTTCCGGGGCTGAGGACCCAGAAAGGAACCAGAGCTCCCGAATTGCTCTATGTGTTGCGCATGCTCGTTTTTTCCTACTCCGCGATTGTCCGGCGTCTGGAAGACGGGGTGAAGGAAGAAGTTCCCTGGGAGACGCTGACCGAAGCCTATGAGCTGGAACTCGCGCCCGGCGAAGACATCAATATGCACGTCAGCCACGGGATGCTTGCCATGATATCGGAGTTGTTTACCGAAGAGGACCAGAATAGATCACTGAAACTCTCAGACGCGGATATCGACCTTACCATGCGCTCGGCCGAGAACAGTCAATGGCTCGATGAGGATGAGGAGTGAAGGGGTCTTCAAATCCTCATCCATCTCCTCGGTGCCCGGGTGCTACTTACACCTCGGCGGTTGCCGTGACCTCCCGTGCGTTTTTCGCCGCCGATACCATATTGCACAGTGATGCCTCGGTTTCGGGCCACTGACGGGTCTTGAGCCCGCAATCGGGGTTGATCCAGACCTGTTCTCGATCGAAAACCTCCAGTGATTGCTGGATGATATGCTGCATCTCTTCCACTTCGGGTACCGACGGTGAATGAATGTCCCAGACACCCAGGCCTATTTGTCGGTCGAAACTTCCCTTGTTGATACCATGCAGCACACCGACTTCACTACGCGATGCCTCGATCGAAATGACATCGAAATTGAGTTTGAGAATACTCTCGATTATTTCTTCGAACGAAGAATAGCACATGTGGGTGTGGATTTGCGTGTGTTCATCGACCGCCGAGGCGATATTAAAAGCACGCGATGCCCACTGGAAATACTTGTCCCATTCCCGTTTTTTAAGCGGCGCCTTCTCGCGATACGCCGGCTCGTCGATCTGTACGATTCTGACACCCGCCTTGATATAATCCTGGATCTCTTCCTTCAGGCACAGTGCTATCTGATTGGCTATCTGATCCTGCAGAATATCGGTCCGGGCAAAACTCCAGGAAAGAATCGTGATTGGCCCCGTCAGCATGCCCTTCACCGGTTTGTCCGTAAGACTCTGAGCGTACGCCACCTCCTCGACTGTCATCGGGGCCGGACGGGAGACATCGCCGAAAATGATCGGTGGACGGTAAACACGCGATCCGTACGAAATGACCCATCCGCTGGTGGTCGTGGCAATACCGTCCAGGCCTTGCGCAAAGAACTCGACCATGTCGGTTCGTTCGAATTCCCCATGGACAAATACATCAAGATCCACTTCTTCCTGAAACCTGATCAGATCGGCAATGGCAGCTTTGATAAACCCGTTGTATTCTTCGGACGTAACCTCACCCTTCTTGTGTCGAGCGCGCATCCGGCGAACTTCGCTGGTCTGAGGAAAACTACCGATAGTGGTCGCAGGAAACATCGGCAATTCGAGTTCCGTACGTTGCACGGCTGCCCGCTGCGGGGCTGTGAGCGGACGTACGGTATCGGACTCCGAAAGCAGTCTCAACTTCTCCTGAACGGTCGCAACCGATGGATGCGCGCCTTCGCGAAACGACATCGGTTGCTCTTCACCCCGGATACATCGCGACAGGTGCCTAAGCTCTTCCAGACGTTCTCTGGCAAACGCCAGGTGGGGAAGCAGTGGCGAGTCCTGTGGTTCCAGTGAAACCGAAACAGGAAGGTGAAACAGAGGGCCCGCGTTTGAAATAGCCAGCCGATCGGTAACTTTCGCAATGTCGGTGATGAGGTCGATGGTCCCGGGGATGTTGGTCCGCCACACATTACGTCCGTCAACCACTCCCGCCACCAGCGTTTTATCCCGGGGGAATCCGCTTCGCTTCAAAGCCGGGAGCGCATCCGCGTCATGCACGAAGTCAATGCCCAAACTCGATACCGGAAAGTTCACAACACGTTCCAGGTTGTCAGGTACCCCGTAATACGTGAAAAGATGGATACCCGTGCCGCTTTCGGCCAGTATCTCGTAGGCACGCTCGGTGGCTTCGAACACCAGGTCGGGAAGCTCGACCGACAGTGCAGGCTCATCGATATGCACCCGTGGAAGTTCAGAGAGAACCTGACGGTACCGGCGGGCGAGTTCGAGCAGAAGCTCGGGTTCATCGGATGGCTCATGGCCGTGGCTGAGTTTCATGAATGTCAAGGGACCGATCAGGTACGGGTTGCCTTCCTGGTGACGGTCCCAGTACTGCAATGGTTTGTTCCAGACCGGAACCTGACCAAACGGCGGAACCGTGCCCAGATCGGGAACCAGATAGTGGTAATTGGTATTGAACCACTTGATCATTGGGAGTGCTTTGGACCCCCGGCAGAGTTCGTAGTAATCGGCATGCGATGCGGGATGATAGATCCCGAGCATGATTGCCGTATCCAGCATCGGATCATAGCCCGTCATTTCTCCGACAGGATAGTCGTCCACATGTGCCTTGTAGGTTTCCAGTATCGAATTCTGCAATCCCCCAAGCGCTTCATCGAGTTCCTGTTCCGTTATATCACCCTTGAAAAAATGCTCAAGTGTCTTTTTATACTCTCGATTCGCTCCGAGTCTCGGATAACCATAGGCGTAGGTCTGCATGTTTTTCCCTCCGGAAAATGAAAATGGCCCGCTTTGGATCACTCCTCCTGATAGTGGTGCCACGTTTTGAAATCAATTTGTATGCCAATGCAGTATCGGATCGGGTCGCTTGAGAGGCTCTACCGAAGAGAAAGAGAAGAGACCGTGGGGGCCTGGGGATTGTAGGGCAACCGGCCGTACCATTCATCGAGGTTGGCCTGAAGTTCGAATGCAGAGAGGGAGGTTAGAACAACCACCTGGAGAACCTGGCCGTAGGGATGATCCGACTCAGTGTCCTTGAGAGGAAAGATCGCTCCCGCGATATCATCGGTGCATGTGCCGGAGATCCGAGTTGTACCGGAGAGTTCGACCGCGCAGCTGGTTTTGCTGTCAAAGTATTGTACCAGAGGCTCTACGTACAGGTGGGGCCCAAGATCGGTTGCCACCGCGGAAGCAAAAGACAGATTCTCGGGATCTTCCAACGGATGGATCGATTTCCCGTCGAAATGAAGGTTTATGGCAAGGGGAAGTACCGGAAGATAACTCAGAGCACGAAGCGCCTGGTAGGAACACGGAGAGAGCGTTAGGGGATGGTAGCCGAACCGTCGAAATACTTCCAGCGCGATTCCGATAGTGCCGGGACTGGGAAAAGAATCGGTGTTCTGGAGAATCCTCCCGTAGCGCTCCTCCTCCCAGGCGATTCGCACCGAATCCACCGAAACAGATTGACCGAGCGCTGCCAGTGAGGTGTGAGTGAACTCGACCAGATCCGATTGTGTCGCCGGACTCGATTGGATTTCGGGGGCCTTGTCGGCAACACCGATGAATACCGAAGAAGAAGTGGATGAGCACTGCGCGAGGAAAAGGCCCAGTGCTCCAAGGATCACGGCAAGGGGGTTGAACTGCTGGGTCATTGCTGCTGAGAAAGGGAATCGGGCGTAATGGTGAGCCGCGGAGAAAGCTCCTTGAACGCAAAACCATCATTTTGTTCCAGTATCGCGGAGGTATCGCCAACCACTACGTATGTCAGCGAATCGGGGTGCAGATACTTCCGGGCAACTTCCTCGACATCCTTTTCAGTCAATGCGCGAATCTTGTCCGGGTACTCTTTGAAATGATCATCACTGCGGCCGTAGTACTCGCTCCAGGCATAGGTGTTTACGATGTCAGTCGGTGAGCGGAACATCGAGGGAAAACCGTCAATGAGAGTCGCCTTGGCATTCTCAAGCTCTTCGGCGGTAATCCCTTCTTCCCGAATGCGCTCTATTTCTTCGATAGACAGTGCCACCGCACGAGAGGCACTTTCCGTTTTGGTGTGAAACGAAACGTAGATGGTGGCGGGATACGTGTAATTTGAACCGGCCCGCGAGTAGATCGAATAGGTCAATCCGGCATCGGATCTGATTTTCTGTCCCAGGCGCGAGGTGAACCCGCTTCCGCCTAAAATGAGGTTCAGCACAGACATCGGATAGTAGTCAGGATGCGGACGCTGGATGAACGGAAGCCCGAGCCGAATGTATGCCTGAGAAATATCTTTGTGCACAAACACCCCTCGATACTCCGGAGAGGGTTCAATCGATACCTTCAGGGAATCGGCCTTTTTCGAATCGGCCTGCGGAAAAAGACCGTTGAGTTTCTGTGTCATTGCTTGTTTGTCTATGTCCCCCGAAACCGACAGAATGATGTCTTCGGTACCGAACAGATCTTTGTGGTAGCTCTGAAGGTCTTCGCGGGAGAGTGTCCCGACACTTTCCAGGGTGGGGATCCGCGCGTTGCTCTCTTTGGGGTACATAGCCTTGTCGTATGCCGTGGAAAGAATGGGGTCGGGAGTATCGAACCGGTGACGTATGCTCTGCAGCATGACCGCTTTTTCTTTTTTGAACCGCTTCTCTTGGAATGCCGGATGATAGAGCATCTGCTGCAGAATCTGGAGCGCAGT